>JAPKDK010000261.1 GCA_028872645.1 Verrucomicrobiota bacterium | reverse complement strand
CTCAAAGGCAAAGCGTTTCGACTGTCCAATATGGGCGATGAGACGGAAGAAACGATGAGTAATTTGTTTCTGAAGTTGGATGAGGCGATGGATGAGATTGGGTAAAGAGCACTTCCTCTACGGACTCACCACCATTTTCTCATCACTAAACTCCCCGCCCATCAGCACGCCCTGTTCCTTGTACGGTTTGAGCATGAAATGGGTGACGGTTGAAATCACACCCTGGATGGTGGCAAGCTTTTCAGAGACGAATGCGGAGACAGCTTTGAGGTTGGTGCCTTCGACGACCACCATTAAGTCGTAACCGCCGCTCATAAGATAGCAACTGCGCACTTCATCGAAACGGGCAATGCGGGTTGCCAGTCGATCAAAGCCGCCTTCGCGTTCGGGGGTTATTTTGACTTCAATCACCGCACGCACAATGTCGATCTCCAGCTTTTCCTCATTGATGATCGTGCGATAGCCGAGGATCACGCCGTTAGATTCCAGCTCCTTAATTTTAGTTTCCACCTCTGCCTCGGCGAGATTCAGGCGACCGGCAATCTGCGCGGGCGTCAGCGAAGCATCATCGCGCAACAGTTTCAGCAACTCATCCATGCCCGAAGACTAACGGCACAAAGCGGGGGCGGCTATGATTTTTTATTCAGGGGATAAACCGCAAAGACGCCAAGAAAATCATTTTAAAACTTGGAATATAGGCCCTGCAGCCCGGACCACCGGTCCGGATTACAATCAAAGCGCCACCGTGGCCGACCAACCGGCTTGGCCGAAGTGTTCGTGATATTTTGCCCGCAAAGCCTCGGCGGTGGGACGATTCTCGGTGATTGCAAACGTGGTGGAGCCGCTGCCGGACATAAGAGCGGCGAGCGCACCATTTTCTGTAAGAAAGTTTTTCAGGATAGGCAGCACGGTGTGTTTTTGAAACACGGGCGTTTCGAGGGAATTATAAAGTCCATTTAATTCACCCGCTTCTAGCGATTGCAGCATTGCGGTGCCTTGGCCTTCGTGACCGTAAACTTCGGGCATTTTGGCAAGTGACTGATACGCCCACATTGTACTCACGCCAAAGCCGGGATGGATAAGCAATAATCCCCTGCCCCGCAATGCGGCAATGGGCCCGAGCGGCTTCACAATTTCACCGCGACCGGTGGCGAACGCGGGGTTATCTTGCAGGAAAAACGGGACATCAGAGCCAAGGCACGCGGCCAGCTCGTGCATTTCATCGGCATTCAATGGCGTGTCAAAAAGTTCGTTCAATCCGCGCAGAGTAAAAGCAGCGTTGCTGCTACCCGCGCCAATGCCGGCGGCGAGGGGGAGATTTTTTTGCAGATGAATGCGCACGCCATCGCCTTCGATTATTTTTAGGAATAGGGATGCGGCACGATGGACAAGATTGTCTTCACCCACGGACAAGCGTGCATCGTTGCAAGTTAGCTCGATGCCTTTGCCTACAAGTTCGATGCGGAGTTCATCGAAGAGCGGCACGGGCTGAATGATGGTTTCCAACTCGTGAAAGCCATCCTCACGTTTGCCCGAAATATTGAGCAACAGGTTAACCTTGCAGTGCGATTGGAGAACGAGGCTCATCGGCGGGGCCTAGTCTTCGTCGTCAAAGGCGGATTCTTCGCGGGCCTGTTTCCGGCCCATAAACCACGCGATGATGGTACTCAGTTCGTAGAGCAACTGCATCGGCACGGCCACGAGCGCAAGCGTCACAGGATCGCCGGTAGGGGTGATGACGGCGGAAAGAATGATGTTGGCCACCACGGCGTACATTCGGAGACTCGAAAGTTTTTCGTAATTCAGAATGCCGATCTTCACGAGGAAGAGCAGGATCATCGGCATTTCAAAAGCGAGTCCCATCCCCACCATAAATTTACACACGAATCCGATGTATTCCTCGGCCATCCATTCATCCGCGCCAAAGCCGAGCATCCCGGCAAAACCTACCGACGCCCACAGAGCCACCTGCATGATCACGAAATAGCAGAAAGCTCCCCCCAACATAAACAGCACCGAGCCCATTCCGGCCAGTCGGAAGACCCATTTTTTTTCCTTAATCTGAAGGGCGGGTAGCACAAATTGCGCGACAAAAACTAAAATGAAAGGGAGGGCAATCGTGATGCCGCCATAGAGGCCAATTTTGAGCGCAATGAAAAATGATTTGAGTGGGCCGAATGCCTTCAGCTCCACGTGCCACGGCTCCGAAGCGGAGCTATTGTTGTCCACCTGAAGCTGAAGCGCGTAGCGGGTGCCATTGGTGTCGAGTTGCTCAGCGGGCACAAGGCGGAGGGCGCTGATCTCAGCGGTGTTGGTAAACGCACCCTTCAGGTTGCCGGCTTCGGCTATATTTTTTAAATCCGACTCACGAATGTGTGACACCACGCCGCTGCCAAACTTCACGGGCACGGCGCGTTTGTCGGGGTTGGTGTTCACCTGCTCAATGAGCTGCGCGCGTTCCAGAGGAAACGTGAGAAATTTTACAATGTACGGCGAGCCGATGAGGGCGATCATCATACCGGCCACCACGGCGACCACGCATTTCATCACCATAAAACGAAAATCCTCGAGGTGATCGAGGAAGGGTTTTATGGGCCCGCCAAAGCTTTCATTGCCGCCTCCATCTTTGTCACCGTCATCGCCGCCAAAATCGTCGTCGGCGGCGTATTCATATTCGCCGTGGTCGTGTTCGTGAAAGTCATCGTGATGTTCCTGATGATATTCATCTTCGTAATCGTGTGAATACTCATCGTGATAGGGATCATCGTGGCCGGAATCCAACTCGCCGGCATGATGGGGATCTTCGTGCTGCGTTTGGTCCTGCGCTTGATCGTCGCGGGCGGTCTCGTCCTCGTCCGACGCTGCCTCAGTTTCAGGTTCAGAGAAATCGGCTTTCGGAAATTCTGATTTAGGGAATTCGGCCTTGGAGCCGGCCCCGGTGGGCTTATCGTCCAAAGGCAGTTCGCTCTGCTCCGTGCCTTCTTCAGGCGACGTGGCAGATGAATCGTCTTGATGGGGATTGTTTTCGACGGGCGTTTCATCGCCGCCGGAATCAGAAGCCCCATGCTTATCCTCGGGCTCCTTAGCCATAATGGAAGTGGAAACTAAGCCTTAGAATCGGACTCAGCCTTCGCCGGCTTGTCATCCTCCACCTCGGCGTGGGCGGTTTTTTCTTGCCGATCCTCGATGGGCCGTTGGCGGCGGCGCGGTCGATCGTGGTCGTCTTCGTCGTCACGGTTCAGTTCGCTGCCAATATCGCTAGAGGCTTTCTTGAATTCGCGGATGCCTTTGCCAAGGCCGCGCGCGAGTTCCGGGAGCTTTTTCGCCCCAAACAATAACAGCACGGCGAGGCCGATGATCAGCCATTCCGAGCCCTGAATAAATGCCAACATAGTTTCGCTCATAATTTGCACGTAGTGTTTGGACAACCTAACGCAATTTTCTATTCACACAAGAAAAAACCCCCGGTTTCGCGGGGGGTGAGAGTGTTTAGCCCTGTTTTACTGGGCTGGCATTAGGAGAACGAATTCACCCCGGCGGTTCTCCGAGAAGGATTGTTCGTCCAATCCGAGCACCATCGGCACTTTTTCACCCTGACTCAGGGTGCGCAGACGGTCGGCGCCCACGTTCATCCGGAACAGTTCGTCCACCACCGCAAGCGCACGGCGTTCACCCAGCGAGAGGTTGTAATCCTCCGTGCCGCGCTCATCGCAATGGCCTTCCACCGTCAGCTTGTGCGTCGGGTTTTGGATGAGATGCAGCGCCACGAGTTTGATTTTCTCGAAGTCATCCGGATGCACCGCCGCGCTGTCGTACTCGAAATGCACGGTCAACGCCGCAAACGCCTCGCGGTCTTCCATTTCCTGCCCAGTGAAACCGTTGCCCTGCTGATTGAGCAACGCGCCGTTGTTTGGGTTGAGGGGTTGAATGATTGGGTTGGGGTTTACAAATGGTTGACCTCCGCC
>JAPKDK010000260.1 GCA_028872645.1 Verrucomicrobiota bacterium | reverse complement strand
AAACCCAGCTTTGGCTCGTGGATCAGTTATGGGCTCGGCAGTGAAAATAAGGATTTACCCGCGTACCTCGTGATGATTTCCAAAGGACGCGGCCAAAGCCAGGCGCTGTATTCGCGCCTGTGGAGCAGCGGCTTTCTGCCCAGCAAACATCAAGGCGTCAACCTCCGCAGCGGACGCGAGCCGGTGTTGTTTCTCAAAGACCCCGAAGGCATTGACCGTCCGCTGCGACGGCGCATGCTCGATGGCATTGCAAAAATCAATCAAGAACAGTTTTCCGAATTTGGCGATCCTGAAACTCAAACACGCATTTCACAATACGAGATGGCCTTTCGAATGCAGGCGAGCGTGCCGGACTTAATGGATGTTTCCAAAGAATCGAAGGCGGTAAAAGAAATGTACGGCAAAGACACCGCCAACCCCGGCACCTTTGCCAGTAACTGCATCCTTGCCCGCCGAATGGCCGAGCGCGGCGTGCCATTCATCCACCTCTTCCACCGCGGCTGGGATCAGCATGGCGCGCTACCCGTGAAGCTGCGCCAACAATGCGAAGACGTCGATCAACCTGTGGCCGCGCTGATCAAAGATTTAAAACAACGTGGGATGCTTGATGAAACACTCGTCATCGTCGGCGGCGAATTTGGCCGCACTATTTATTCCCAAGGCGCCCTCTCCAAAACCAATCACGGCCGCGACCACCACGGCCGATGCTTCACCACGTTAGTAGCCGGCGGCGGCTTCAAATCCGGCTACGAACACGGTGCCACCGATGATTACAGCTACAACATCACGCGCGACCCCGTGCATATTAACGACCTCAACGCCACTCTCCTCCAACAAATGGGCATCGACCACGAACGGCTAACCTACCGCTTCCTCGGCCTCGACCAACGCCTCACCGGCGTGGAGGGGGCAAAAGTGATTCCCCAGTTAATTGGGTAGTGAAAGGCGATGGCGGATGCGGGGAATCATTCTTTACCCCGGATTACGCAGATTTTTTCTTTGTGTTAATCTGTGGTTGATGAAGGGGTTGGCTCCGCGTGGCAGTTGAAAGTTTTTTTACTGCCGCATCCATCACTCTTGGGATTTTGTTTTTCAAACCACGGCACCAACAGAGTGTCCACTAGGAGTTGGAAAAGGTGATAGATCACCAAAGGCACTGCGCCGTATGGGTTGGAGGCGAAGAAATTGCTCCAGACGTAAATGCCGTTGGGGAGGGTTTTTTGAGAGCCGCTGAGCATCATGGCGGTGCGGTCAGACCAGCCGAAGCGGAGCCAACCGGAGAGGAGATAATTCCACGCGAGCAATGCGAGGTGGAGAATCGCGCACGCGGCGAGGAATCGCAGGACAAGATTTGGCGCGCCTTGGAGTTGTTGTGCGCCGGATGCGAAGCCGGTGTACACGAACATTAAAATAATAAACTGCGGCACGATGCGGATGAAGGGACGGATGGGTTCGGTGCGTTTCCAAAGTAATGGGCGGAGTAATTGCCCAGCGACGATGGGGAGGAGCACCATATAAACCATGCGCAGCATCATTTGGCCCACGCGGAAATCGACGTCCGCGCCAATGCTAATTTCGAGAATGAATGGTGTTAGCAAAAAGGTGAGGCTATTGGAGGCGAGGGTACAGATGAGGGCGAGTTCGCGGTTGCCGCCGGACATCATTGTTAGGGCGATGGCGGAGGCGAGGCTGCCGGCTTGGGCGGCCATAATCATCATCGCGGGCAGGAAATGCTCGTTGCCTACGGGCGCAAACCACACGCCCAATCCATAAGCCAAAGCCGGTGAAAATAAATAAATGCTGAGCAGGACAGGAATGACAGCATGAAAGTTGGTGGCTTGTTTCACCAGGCTGGAGGTGTCCATTGTGAAGCCGGCGATGCCGAGCATGACGCCCACGAAGACGGGAATGACCCAGCCGGAATCCTTGAGCGTCAATCCCACTTCGGGGGCGAGAATGCCCACGGGGATTAATAATATCAGCGCGGCGAGAAACCAATAGCGCCGGACGAAATCTCGATTGACCGCCATCAATGTGCCCCCAACACCTTGTGCAGATCGCGCGCCATGATTCCCATGGTGAGGTAGCGTTTTTCCGGCACATACTCGATGCACTTCAGAATTAACTCCTCCAATAAGAGAGGGATATTGGGATTAAATTTGCGCGGCTTACGGATGAGATATTTTGGGTTAAGCTGGTTGGTGAGTTTTTCCTTTGCCGTCTGGCCCTCAAAGGGTTTCAGCTGCGTAAGCATTTCATAAACGGTGACGCCAAAGGAATAAACATCGGCGCGCTGATCGAAGCGCCACCCATTCACGACCTCCGGTGCCATATAAAGAGGGGTTCCGGATTTGCGTTCAAATTTCATTGGCGAATCAGGAATAACCTGCGCGGTGTCAAAATCGCACAGATACAAAGTGCCGCCGCGGCTGATGATCAAATTTTCCGGCTTCAAATCCAGATGCATAATACCCTGTCCGTGGAGGTGAACTAATCCCGCGCAAAGATCAATAATCATATCACTGAGGATTTCTTCCAGCATGGGGTCCTCGCGCAGAGTCATTTCGCGCAGATTTAAACCTTCCACATATTGCAACAAGGCATATTCACGTCCGCTGACTTTGCCGCTGTCGTGAAAAGTGATCACGTTACGATGCGGAGCAAGCTTGGCCATTATTTCGCAACCGTGACGAAACAGAGTCGGCCCATTGGAACCCGAGCCAAACGAATCGTGCATCACGCGCAGAGCGAGGCTGCGGCCGTCGGGATCGGTGACCAACCATATCGTAGCCAAGCCGCCCTGGGCAATGCGCTCCAACAAGCGGTAGTCGCCAAACTTTCCATTTTCAATAAGTTGAATCTCTGCCTCCTTTTATTCCGCACCGACGAGGCCGTGCGCGGACGCAATCCAAACGGCGAACGCGGTTTGTTTCAATAAAAATCACTTGGCGTGACGTGGAATTAGAGCTGTACTCCGGCACTTGCGACATACCGTTGCCATCCTGATTTATTTAACCTGCGTTTTTTTAGGCGCGGCACTGCTCTCGCCCCTGGCGTGGAAATCGGTTTTCTCGGACTGGGCCTTCCTGTCATTTCTAAATGATCACGACGATTTCCACCGATATTTCAACCGTTGCCTACTTGGGCTTGCGCTGCTCGGGCTGGGAGTGTTGTGCCGTTTTTCAGGCATCAAATCCATTTCAGAAATTGGCTGGACTCATCCGCACAAACAATGGCCATGGCTCGGCAAAGGACTTTTGCTGGGGCTGGCTTCACTTACGGCTGCGGCCGCCCTGCCCCTCTTGACCGGCGCGCGGGAAATACTCCCAACCCCCGCGATGACTGAATGGTCGCACCATCTCGCCAATGCCATAATTGCGGGACTCGTGGTTGCCGTAATCGAAGAAACCCTTTTTCGCGGCGTGCTTTTTGGTTTGTTGCGGAGGGATTTGCCTTGGTACTGGGCGGCCGTGTTGGGTTCGCTTTTTTTCGCGGCGATGCATTTTCTTGACCAAAAACCTGAATTAGAAAACATCACATGGACATCCGGATTTTCAGCACTGCCAGGAATGTTGCATAATTTTGGCAACGACCCGTATTGGCCGGCGAAGTTTGTAAACCTCACGCTCGCGGGAACCATCCTCTGCGCAATTTGGCAACGCACGGGCAATCTTTATTGCTCCATCGGCCTGCATGCCGGCTGGATCTTTTGTCTAAAGACAAACGGATTTCTCACGCAATCAACCTCCACATCCCCCGCCGTATTTTGGGGGAACGGGCAAATCAGTGATGGTTGGGCGGCCACTCCCTTGCTCGCCCTCATGCTTTGGCATATAATCCGAAGAAATGAAGAGAACCCTCAACCTGATTAAACCATTAAGCGGACTTGCCTTTCCGGAAGTCTGCCAGGTGTGTGGTGAATCATGGGCGGGAACAGCGGATGGCTTTGCGTGTCGAAAATGTCGG
>JAPKDK010000259.1 GCA_028872645.1 Verrucomicrobiota bacterium | reverse complement strand
CGGCGGACAAGTTGCTGGACCTTAATCACGCCCACAATAACGCCAAGACACTCGGCAACGAGGAAGGTTACCTGCGCGGTCACGGCAATGCAGCCTGGGAACTGAACCTCGCCGGGTCTTTGGCGATGTTGGATCCCGCGGCATTTTCGTACAGCGGCTATCGCCAGCAACCGAACCAATCGTCGCTGGGGGAGGCCTTCCGTCACGCGGGGGGGCGCCACATTAATCAGCCGCGATTTGTGGGTCTTTGGAACTACCGTTACCCGTGGGGTAACATGGACACCGTTCAGCCAGGCATGCCCAATCAGCGCGAGCATGTGGACATCATGAATTTTTTGCGTCCGCCTTATCGTCCTGTGGTGAAGGGCATGCAACCCATCACCCACGAGGGCATTACAAAATGGCTTCAAACTGACCAGACCGGGCGTGCCTTTTACGATTTGGCGGGCACCTTCAGCACCTTGACCGCTGAGGCCCAGGAAACTTCAAAAACTATTGATGCTATGGGGACTCGGCTCGGGCAGCCGCCGAAGGTCAAGTTGCTTTTGAATGAATATTTTTCTGATAAAGATTTTAGTGAGGATGGGTCTAACCAGTGGCCCCGGATGAAGGCTGATCGGGTTGGCATCAACAATGTGCCGGGTAAGGCAATCGCCGAGGTCTTGGAGTTTGATTCCCGGCACGGTTTGTCCACAGGTCAGCGTGTTTTCCTCAGTGCCACCGCACAGAGTACAACTAACATAACGAATCAAATGGTTTATCGTTATGTCAGCGCCACCAACCGGGTTCCGGTGGATGGTCAATGGTTTTTTACGCAGGCATTGGATTCGCGGCGGGTGCGGTTATGGGATATCCCCTTGCGGCGCGGCGCAGCGGAACCCACAGATGATCACAAAGTGCGGTTCATGATTGTGGGTCGAAATAAACAAGGGGTAGCTGTTGCTAGTGATTTTTCAAACTTACCAGCTCCGGTCAATTTTCAATTACGCTTTGATCCGCTAGCGAAGAAATTTACACGTCTTGCTTCCTTGTTGTTAGACAATGCCATGAAGCGTCAGGGGGATGCATTTCATATTGGATCAGACCCCACGCTCACCCTGTTCAACAATGAGGCCGCCGCCAGCACTTTTGGCGCGGACAATATTCAAGTGCACCCGCAGGCTAATAATAATTTCACACCCGAAGTGCAGCGTTTATTGCAAGTGGCGCTGAATCTCACGGAAGCGTACGCACCAGCCGCATGGTACACGTTGCCGGATAATGGCGGGGTGATGCGCTTGGCTTGGCCGCGAGTATTTCGCCCTATTTTACTGAGGGATGCAGGCGACAGTGTCTACATTGCCGGCTGGATGCGGGTGATGAATGATTTTCAGTTGGAAGAATTTCCGGTTCGTGATTTGCCAGATGCATTACAACCCAATGTGGCATGGAATCCGCATGATCGATTGGGGCGGGTGCCGGATCGGCCGGGTGTGCCGCAGGTTTCGGGCAATGGCACAACGGGATTTCCGCTGCTGATCGGCGTGAACAACCGCACCCAGACACCCGCCCATTCAGCCATTTGGCCGAGTGTGAACGAAGTGTCGACGGCAATTAAATGGCATTTAACGGCGGATGCCAATCCAAGGCGTGTATTGGTGAAGCCGGTGCTGCATGTGGGTGTGGAGTTACGTGATAATTTATACAGCCATGCTCTGGCGTTGCAGGCGACGGTGGCTGGTTCAGTGACCGGCCAGTTGCAGGGCGCGGGGCCTGCTCAGACGATTAGTGCAAGCTTGTCACGCACGACACCGTTTTCGGTAAAAACAGGAAAGACAGCTTTTCCGATGATGCAATTTCAGGTTCCCTTGTCACCAATTTCTCTGGATGCCACAGAGCGGACAGCTTGGTCGGTGGATGATCTTCGTGTGAATCTGGCTGTCAAGATTACGTGCCGCGATCCTAACACAGGGCAATACCGAGTGATCGATTATGCGCGCCTGCATTTTGAAGCAAAGCTGCCACCGCAGTGGGAGCAATGGCAATCCGATCGTAATTATAAACAGGGCGAGCAGGTGGAAGACGCGCGCGGCAATCGTTATTACGCACGCGTGGCGCACACATCGTTTGATTTTGGCGCGGATTTACCTCGCTGGAAACATGCAGCATGGAAGCCGAGCGAATTATATCAGCCTAACGAAGTAATCAAATGTGTCAACAACGGCAATGGCCGAACGAATTTGTTTCGTTGTATTTTGAAACACACCACTGCCAATGGGGGAGTATTTCTGCCCACTTTGCAAAATGCACAAGGCCAGAAACTGTGGGAATTTTATCAGGGCGAAGTGTACGAAATGAGCTGGCAGGCGAATGACCCGCTGGTAAACGGCATAGGCCGAGACTACACGTTGGTGCATCCGTTGAAGCCGAACAATCCCCATCCGTTACAGCCACCGTACATCAAATATCTTACCGGGAATAACGGGAACTGGACTTTAAATAATTTGGGTTTTGAAAATTATGTGTATCGGCCTTGGAGCATTAAAAGCACGAAACAACCGGACAACACAGATTACACACGGCCATGGGCGGATCCCTATGATCACATCACTCTGAAGGATCCCGGAGTGCTGGGCCCGGATTTCTGGATGTTTCCGCACAAAGATTCAGGCGGGATGGAAACGCTCGGTTGGTTGGGGATGGTGCATCGCGGCACGCCGTGGCAGTCGGTTTACCTAAAGTCCAAGCCGGCAAATCGCTTACTGATCCGTTCCATCAATGCAGTTACGGGGGTGATTACCGCAGGCGAGATTCCATTTTTTTGGAAGAGTGACCACGTGAAATTACAGGGCGGCCCTCCAGAGTATCGGGGGTACGATGGCAATATTCAGTATGATGGGAGCGCCCCGCCGTTTTCCCTCACCCTGTGGGATGCGACTTTTACGCTCAACAAACTGGCGACCACTGTTGGCTACACGCATGATCCGGCGGATCCTTCGAGCTGGATGTACCTTATTAGCACTGACGCATGGCAACGGCAAGCTGGTACGCTGGACACGCTGCCAACTAACGATCATCGATTGGTGGATTTGTTTTCAACGAGCCATTCGCCCGCAGCCGCCACCGGATTGTTGTCGGTTAACGCCCAGAGTCCGGCGGCTTGGGGCGCGGTGTTGTCCGGCGTAACCGTGCCGCGCAGAGTGATCAAAAACAATGATGGCACGTGGGGGTTCCACGGCGTGCCGCATTTCGGAAATTGTATGGATCCGACTTGCATGGGTTATGATTTCCGCCTGGCCCCCGGAGGGTTTATGCACGGCATCGTTCGTTCGATTAACCGTCATCGTGACGGGATTCCGTTTGAGCGAGTGAGTGACATTCTCGCGGTAAGTGAATTAACGGATGGCAACCCGGATTTTTTAAAGATGATTAATGATGCACAACAAAACACAGGAAACATGACACAAGCATACGCACAACGATTTTTCCCCAATGAAACTGATTACGAACGTATCCCTCAACAAATCCTTTCGCTTCTGCGCACTGACGGCACGCCAAGGTTTGTGGCCTACACCTTTAGCCAAACCCTGAAGCCCGCGCAAAATGCAGTTGAAAAAGACGGCCTCTGTACGAACTACGCAATCACCAGCGAGGCGGCGCAGCGCACCGTTTTCCGGCTGGAAGGCGTCGGCAAGTGGCGCGAATATCACTTCAAAAAAACCCGTGGAATTGCTGCTGCCGCACCGCCACCATTGCCGCGGATGGTGGTGGAGAGTACATCACCACTCATCCTGCGCTAGCGCAGGCTTGGAATTTGCGTGGCGCGCGCGTATTGTGAGTTTCTTGTATGGGAGTGAATGTCATTCGGATCGGCGGCGCGCGGGAGCATAATCTCAAGAATCTCACGATCAATATCCCGCGCGACCAATTGGTGGTGGTTACAGGGCTCAGCGGTTCGGGAAAGTCTTCGCTGGCTTTTGATACCATTTATGCCGAAGGCCAACGTAAATACGTCGAATCGCTTTCGGCTTATGCGC
>JAPKDK010000258.1 GCA_028872645.1 Verrucomicrobiota bacterium | reverse complement strand
GAGCACCTGCATGGCATGCAGGGGGTCATCAGTTCGATTCTGTTCGGCTCCACCACTTTTTAACCCAGTAAACAAAGTGTTTGCTGGGTTTCTTTCTTTTTAAGGCTTGCCAATTTGGAGTCATTTTGGAACTAAGGAGAAATGAAGACCGCTAAAGGAAGCAAACCGAATGATTACGGTAAGTTGCCGTTGTGCACCTGATGAAGGCGTTGGCTCACATTCTCTTTGGGCTGGTAATAGGATTACTGATGCCGTTAGAAGCGGCGGATTTCATGTCGGTGCGCGTTGTTCTGCAGGCGCATTGTGTGAAATGTCACGGGCCGGAGAAGTCAAAGGGGCAGATTGATTTCACTCAGTTCAAAGATCAGCCCGCCGCGTTGATTGCGGATGAGGTTTGGGAACGCATGAGCGAAGTATTGGCGGCCGGCGAGATGCCGCCGAAGGAGGAGGCACCGCTGGATGCGCACGCGAAGGAGACCTTGTTGGAGTGGTACCGCGCGACCTTTAAGGCGGTGACTGAGCCCGTGCCTGGTCCTGCGTCCGTGCGGCGGTTAACCCGTCGTGAGTATCAGAATTCGCTTGAGGATCTGCTGGGTATTCGGTTGCATCAGCAGCTGGCGAAGGATGGGTTCCGTTATATGAAACCGCCGCCGACGATCGTGGAGAAATTGTTGCCGGCCGATCCACCCGGTGCTTCGGGGTTTAATAACGACGCCTCTGTTCTCAGCTTCGATGCCGCGGCGGTGGTAAAACACCTGAGCATCGCGCAGTACGCGGTGGGGCAATTGGATTCCGTGAAAGGCGCGCGCGAGTTGGTTTTCGGCTCGGACACGAAAGCCGCACCCATTTTGAAACGATTTGCCCGCCGCGCCTTTCGCCGGCAGGTGACGGATTCGGGTTTGGCCGCGTACCTTCGCATCTCTGAAGAACGCTTGGAGGCAGGCGAATCGCTGGATCGTGCGGTGAAGGATGCGGTGGCGGCGATGCTCACTTCCTCCAAGTTTCTCTTCCGCGTGGAACAGAATCGGCCGGAAGCCAAAGCGACCTGGCGCGTGGATGATTTTGAACTAGCCACACGGTTATCGTACTTCCTCTGGTCCAGCACGCCGGATGAAGAATTACTCCAAGCGGCTGAGCAGGGAAAGCTCCAGCAGGACGCCGAACTGCGTCGGCAGGTTGCCCGAATGTTACGGAGTCCAAAGGTGCGCGAGTTGTCCCGCAACTTCGCCGGTCAATGGCTGGGCTTTGAGGAGGTCATCGATCCGCACATCATCGGCGTTGGCGGCAATCGCGCGGTGAGGGCGCGCCTAGCGATGTACGATGAGGCACTGCTCTTCTTCGAATATCTCGTGCGCGAAAACCGCCCGCTCTTGGAGGTGGTTAATGCAGAAAAGTCTTTCATAAATAAACAGCTGGCCGGCGTGTACGGCGTGAAGGGGTTTCGGTCGCCGGTGCAAAAGCGTTTTCGAGGTCGCGAGGATGCGCCCGATCCCCTCATCCTGTGGCCGCTGAATGATCCGCGCCGCGGCGGGTATCTCACCATGGCCGCGACGGCCGCCATTACGTCTGCACCGCAACGCACCAGTCCAATCCGGCGCGGGGTGTGGGTGCTGGACAAGATTCTTGGCACGCCCGTGTCCGAACCGCCGCCGGTCGTGCCCGCCCTGGTTAACACCGCTCCCGGAACGCGTCAGCCGCTCTCGGTGCGTGAACAGCTGGAGTTGCACACCGCCAAGGCCGAGTGCCGTACCTGTCATCAGCACATTGATCCGTTGGGACTAGGTTTGGAGACTATTGGGCCAATGGGCCGTTACCGTACGGTAAAATACGATGTTGCTGGCACCTTGCCGAGCGGCCAGAGCTTTAAGACCCTACCCGAATTGAAACAGATTCTGGCCACCGAATTTCGTGCTGAAATTCGTCGTAATATCGCGTCACGCATGCTGGCTTATGCGCTGGGGCGGCGGGTACGTTATTTCGATGAACCTGTGCTGAGGCAATTGATCACGCAACTGGAGGAAGGAGGCGATTCTTTTCACGTGTTAATAAACGGAATTGTGCTAAGTGTGCCTTTCCGCTATCGTGCTCCATCGACAACCTCGGTTGTCAGACCGCAAAAACCATGAAGCAGTCCTATCTAATTTCACGCCGGACAATGCTGCGCGGAGCCGGTGCGGCCTTGGCCTTGCCTTGGCTAGATATTATGACACCCGCGGTTGCCGCTGCGTCCACTCGCAAGCGCCCGCCGATCCGCCTGGGCGTGTTGTACAAGGGCAACGGGGTGCACCCGCCTTCGTGGGACATCAGCGGTACCAGCGAAACAAAATTTGAACTCTCGCCGCTGATGCAGCCGCTCAAATCAGTGAGGAAGGATGTGCTGTTGCTTTCCAATCTCGACCATGCGGCCGGGGGTTGGAGCCATCAGTCCAGTGCCGTGGCGTTCCTTTCGTCCCTATCTGCGAAGGGTAGGTCATTGGGCGGGCAACAGCCGATCTCCATCGATCAATTCGTGGCCGATCGCGTGGGTCAGCACACGCCGATGCGTTCGCTGGAGATGACCAGTGACGGCATCTTTTTACCTGCACCGATCACCAGCTATGTTTCGTTTGCGGCCGATGGCCGCGAGCTTCCGCGTGAGAGTGATCCCCAGATTATTTTTGACCGCATGTTCCGTGGCATCGGCACGGGCAACAACCGCGGCCGAAACCGCTCGGTGCTGGATGCCGTATTGTCCGAGGCAAAGGATCTGCGCCGCAAAGCGAGTGCTGAGGATCAGACGCGATTGGATCGGTACTTCGATTCGGTGCGCGCAGTGGAGCAGCAATTGGAGCAAGCCGGAAAGCCAGCCCCGGGCCGTTGGCAACCGACTACTCCCCCCAAGTTGGATCGCCCCGGTGTGGCGGAGGGTTTCCCTGCTCGGGTTAAAGCGTTGCTGGACATGATGGTACTGGCGTTTTGGACGGACACCACGCGAGTGAGCACATTCATGCTCGCCAATTCCAGCAGCCGGATTGTGTTCGACTTCCTCGGTATCCAAGAGGAACACCATTACCTCTCGCACTTTGTCCGCAACGCCGGCACCAAGTACATCACACACTTCAATCAGATTACTCAATGGCACCTTGCGCAGTATGCGTATTTGATCGGGCGTCTGGGTGAGATTCCTGAAGCGGACGGGCGCCTGCTGGACAACACGGTGTTGATGTTCGGTTCAGGCATGAAACATGGCGATTATCATTCGGGGCGCGACCTGCCTATCGTGATGGCTGGTGGGCAAAACGCTGGTATTAAAACCGGTCGTTGGCTCAAGTATCCAGATCCGCAACCGTACGGAAACCTGCTCGTGTCCATGGCCAAGGCGATGGGCGTGGAGGCCAAGGAATTTGGCTCCAGCACTGGCGCTTTGCCGGGGCTAGATCGCACGATGAATTATGATTTCGGGATCAAGGACGATGGCTCGTGGGTGGTCCGCGAAATCAACGGAAAGCTGGAGGTGAAGGGTTTGCTTCGGCCGACAACGGATCTGGAGAAAACGAACGTTTACTTCGTACGCCTATCAAACGGCGCAGATGTGAAGATCGATGCCCCCTTTAAAGACCTGAACCGAATCCGCATCGATAACTACGTAGGTCGTGTGGCTAAATTCACCGGTGCCTTCCTCAGCACTGGCGGTGAAAAGGTGATGACTAACGTGGACGCTATCAAGCCAGTCACGCGGTAGTGCTCTTGTCGTATTGAAAATCTGATGGCCGGCTGTTATGCTCGGGTATCGGCATTAGTTCAAAATTTTCCCAATTTACTGCAGTCGTTCTGCATTCGGCTGGTTCACTGGTGAATGCCGCAGACGTTGCGGCGACAAGACGGGTGAAGAATTAGAAGCTGAACAAAAACAGAACGCCGAAAGCTCTATCTTCAAGAGCCTTTTCCGTTTGATGGAGCTCTAAAGAGTGAGAAGTTTAAGCGCATCGGTCAGAAAAGTCACAGGAAGAGCTAAATACGGCGCACGAATGACCCTTTAAATATTCTTGGAACCATTTATGGCTCCA
>JAPKDK010000257.1 GCA_028872645.1 Verrucomicrobiota bacterium | reverse complement strand
CACAGGGGCGGCGGAGCGGTTGGCGGGGATGCGGGAACAGTCGCAATCGGCGGCTCGTTCAGTGCGCGATCAGCAGTTCCAAACTCACGTTCGCAAGAAGACAGAACCGGTGCGTGATGCGTTCGTATTGAAACATCGTACGGCAAGCACGCCCAATGAAAGTGGACGCGATTGGCGGGCGCACGCGGTTCGACAAGGTGCCCCATTGGTGGCCAAGTTGCCGAAGGGCACGGTCATATACCGCGGGCAACCGGCGCATCCTTCGCGAGTGATGGCGCGGGTGAAACCCGGAATGTCCCTTGCTGATTTGAGCGCGGCGCTGGATGGCATCGGCGCGCAGCTTGCAAATGAATCGAATGCCTTGAACGGCTTAGGCTGGGTGGCGATTGATTTGCCGCCGGCGGAGGGCGAACGCGCGGCGTTGGATGGCGAGATGCAGTTGATGACGGGGCTGAAGGCGCTTCAATCGACGGAGGCCTTTGAATCAACTGAGCCGGATTATGTGCTGACGCGCGCGGGCGAGCCCACGGATGAAGGCTACGCGAATGGCTGGCTGTGGGGCTTGCGCAACACGGGCCAAAACGGCGGGCGCGCGGGCATCGACATCGGCGCGGCGAAGGCGTGGGATGTGACGACCGGTTCCACCGATGTGTTGGTGGCGGTCATCGACACAGGCATTCGCCACACTCATCAGGAGTTGCGAAATCAAATGTGGGTGAACCCCGATGAGATTGCCGGCAACGGAATCGATGACGACGGCGATGGTTACGTGGACAACGTACACGGCATCGACGTCATCAATAACGACGGCGATCCGATGGACGATCACGGGCACGGCACGCATTGCGCGGGCACGATTGGCGCATCGGCCAATGACGGCTATGCGCATGTGGGCGTGGCTTGGCAGGTGCGCTTGATGGGCTGCAAATTCCTCAGCGCGCAAGGCAGCGGCTACACCAGCGGTGCGGTGACGTGCATCGATTTCGCGGTCAGTAAGGGCGCGAAGGTGCTCAGCAACAGTTGGGGCGGCGGCGGTTTCAGCCAAAGCCTTTATGATGCCATCAAGCGCGCGCAGGATGCGGGTGTGCTGTTCATCGCGGCAGCGGGCAATAGTGGTTTGGATACTGACAACTCGCCGAGCTATCCCAGCGCGTATGACCTCGATAACATCATCGCGGTTGCAGCCATTGATCGTTACGGCCAAATAGCTAGTTGGTCTAACTACGGCAAAGCCACCGTCGACTTAGGCGCGCCGGGTGTGGACATCTTTTCCACCGTGGCGGACTCGGACGAAAGTTACGCCTACTACAGCGGCACCAGTATGGCCACACCGCACGTGGCGGGCGTGATGGCGCTGCTGCTGGCGCACGACAGCTCCTTGAACGCGGCTCAAGCGAAGGCGCGTTTGCTGAACACCAGCGTGTTTTTGGATTCGCTTCGAGATCGCACCGTGAGCGGTGGCCTCGCCAATGCGGGCAACGCATTGGATGGCGCGGACGATGACTCGCTGGAGTTGACGCTCAGCGTTTCGGAAGATCCGTTGCGTGGCGGGCGCACAGTAGCCGTGCTGGCGAACGTGACCGATGTGACGCCGGTGACGGGTGCAACGGTGACCGGCAACGCGGGTGGCACTTCGTTGACGTTCGCCGACGACGGCGCGGCACCAGATGCCACGGCGGATGACGGCGTGTACACGGCGACATTGGTGGTGACCGATGACGCGAGCGTGACGGAACTCATCATCACCGCCGAGGCCAGCGCGGCAGGCAAAGATTCAGCCAGTACGAGCCTTTCCGTGGCGGTGGTTCACCCGCCGGCGAATGATGACTTCGATGAATCGGCCGGCTTGAGCGGAAGGCGCGCGAGCTTGTCCGGCTTCACGAACGTGGCGGCCACGACGGAGGATGGCGAGCCTCGCCATTACTGGCGCAAGGCGGAGAAATCGGTATGGTTCACTTGGACCGCTCCGCGTTCGGGCAGGGGCGACATCACCCTGCGCGGCAGCGACTTCGATACCGTGATGGCCGTGTACCGCGGCAACACACTCGATGGCTTGCGCCGCGTGGCGCGCGATGACGACAGTGGCGGGCGATTGACCAGCCGCGTGCGATTCAACGTGCGGCGCGGGCGGACGTACCACATCGCCGTGGACGGCTGGCGCGGCGCGGAAGGCAAAATCGAGGGCCGATTAATCGTCAAAAAACGCAAGCCCTTCCGCCGCAGCCGCAGCCGGCGTTGGTGGGAATAGCGCTAGCGCAACACTCAAGTGGGATGGGGAAGCCTCGGCTTTGGCCGGGGCTTTTCCTTTTAACCAGTCCAAATGTTGACAGTCTTTTCCATTGGCAAGGATCACTGTTTTAGTTAGAGTTTGCACAGTTATGCAAGTGATTGCCTCAAACCGAGCACGCCGCGGATTTACTTTGATTGAACTGCTGGTGGTCATCGCCATCATCGGTATTCTGGCATCGATCCTCTTGCCGGTACTGGCACGGGCAAAAAACAAGGCAAACCGGTTGCGTTGCGCGAGCAATCTGCGTCAAGTCACCATGGCGCTCACTGGGTTTGCCAATGATTATAACAGCCGTTATCCGTGGCTGTTGACACTCGAAGAGCAGGCAGAAGTCACCGCCGGCCTTACGGGTGTCAGGCTATTCCCGAACCAAGCACCGGCCAATCGCCGGGTGCGTGATGTGTCCACATTGTTTTGCATTCCCAGTATCCGTAACGCGCTGGGCACACCCAAAACACTGCTCTCCCCGTGCGATCCACAGGCGCAATCGGCCAACGAAACCATGGCGTCCAACTTTAGCGCGCTACGGCAAATGGATATCAAGGGCCTCAGCTACTCTGTTTGTCATGGAGGTGATCAACTCCTGCCGAACACCATCGTGGGCCTCTCGCGCAACACGGAGCATCCCTGCCTCAAACCATTCGGCAGCCAGTGGTTTATTGCGAATTACCAGTCCTTTTGCAGGACGGTGATGAATCCACCGGGCAACTCCACGCGATTTGTGGGTGCAGATGATATTGCCGAAACCACGCCGGCCGTTGAAGTAAAACGGCTCTCGCCATACATCATGGCGGCGTTAAACAAAAACGAAGGCCAAATGTCATTGGCCGATGGCAGTGTGAACCAAGTGGATGCGGGGAAATTTGAGACGGCGATCAATGCGCATTTAAAGTCCCTCGGCGGCTCCACGATAGGCAAGCCGCAAACAAGCATCAGTCGGCCGTTTCAACCGGCCCTCACGGTGGGAGGAAAAGGTGTTCAAGGAAAGTAGTTGGGGCGACCCAGCCATTCGGCTCGCCGATTGATGCCGCATCCGAACACACTCTGACTTGCCACTTCCAGTTTGCGCATGCACGCCGGAAGTTGTAGGGTCACGCGCATGAAACGGACCCATTTTCATTACGCATTGTTGGCCCTGATGTTTTCACTTGCCCTGTCGGGTTATTGCCGGGACAGACCGGCCCCACACCCCTCCCGTTACGGATTCTCATTCGTGATTGACGCCAAGTCTCTGCCAAAAGGGGTGACCCTCAGAGAAGTGCGCAGCGAAACGAGCATCCGTTATTTCATGAAAAACACGAGCCTGGTGCCGCTCATTATCAACGAACGATTTCAAAACAACCGATTAGTGAGTGGCGCTAAATTAGTCTCCGGTGAAGTTTTAAATTACTTTCCAAATGGTGTCCCCATGGCGGGGAAACAGCATCTTAAAGGATGGCAATCCCCCTTCGGGAAAATTCCCGAGACGTTGCTTTACATCAAAGAACCCAAAAAAATTTACGAGGGGCGGAAAGCAGGTCTCACTAGAAAACTGCCGCCGGTGGAGAAGTTGTCAATCGCAGCGAATCTAAACGGAAAACCGTACGAGATTTCAGGCACGATCCACTTTCACTTGAATAAAGCTTACGACCCCTTCCATCGCATCAAGATTCCGAAGCCCAAAACCCTAGGCCGCTGACCAGTCGAACAGCACTCACGTTGATTTCGAAGAGTAGCTCCCGAAATTATAAGAATAATCAGCAGAAATGTCATCGTGGTGAGCGGGCG
>JAPKDK010000256.1 GCA_028872645.1 Verrucomicrobiota bacterium | reverse complement strand
CACAAGCGCCTCGAGCGCGACTTCGGCCACGTCATCAAGGACATCATCGCCTGATGCGGGTTGCGAAAAGTAATCCACCCAAGCCGACATTAGCTCGTTACAAAGTTCTCATCATGCTCTGTATCGCGGCTTTGCTGGCTTACATTTGTCGCAATTCCATCTCCGTCGCCGAGAGTTCCATCCGTGCAGACTTGGGACTGACCAAGCGGGATACCGGCTGGATGATGGCGCTGTTTTTTCTGCCGTACGCGCTGATGCAAATTCCTAGCGGTTGGCTGGCGCACCGAAAGGGCACACGGTTTTGTCTGCCGCTGTTCGCGGTGGCGTGGTCGGCGGCCACGCTTTTAATGGGCAAAGCCAGCGGGCTGGCCATGCTCATGGGCGCGCGCATGGGGCAGGGCATCACGCAGGCGGGGCTTTTTCCGGCGTCCACCAACACCATCGCCAAGTGGTTCCCGGCCACCGAGCGCGCGTTCCCCAGCGGGGCCCTCGGCGGGTTCATGTCGCTGGGCGGGGCGGTTGGAATGTGGATTGCCGGCGTGCTCGTGGTGCATCCGGACATCGGCTGGCGCGGAATGTATTTTATTTTTAGCGTGCCTGGAATCCTGTTCGCGGCTCTCTTTTGGTTTTGGTTTCGAGACCGCCCCGAGGATCACCCGTCCGTCAACGACGCTGAGATTTCGCACATCAGGCAGGAAGATGTGAACGCCGGCCCATCGGGAAAAAGCACCCCACCGCTTTGGCGGCACTTGATAGCTAGCCCAGCGACCTGGTGGATTTGCGGTCAACAATTTTGCCGCGCCGCCGCGATGATGTTTTTCAGCAGTTGGTTCGCCACTTATTTGCAAGAATACCACGGCGTTACCATCAAGCAGTCGGGCCTGTTCACCATGTTGCCGTTGCTGGCTATCGTGGGCGGCACGCTCATTGGCGGCGCGGTGGTGGATGCAGTCTATCGGCGCACTCGCAGTCGGCGCGCATCCCGGCAGGGCGTGGCTTGTGCTTCGCTCGTCCTGTGCGCGCTGTTCATTGTGGCCGCCTTTTTTGTCAAAGGCGCACCGGCAGCGGTGACCCTCGTCGCGGTCGGCAGCTTCTTTGCAGGCACGGCCGGCCCCTGCAGCTTCACCATCACTATCGACATGGGAGGCCGTCACGTGGCTCTGCTTTTTTCCACGATGAACATGGTTGGCAACCTCGGCGCACTCGCCTTCACCGTGGGCGTGCCGTACCTTCAGGAGGTCGTCGGTTGGTCGGGCGTGATGATTCTGTTTTGCGGTCTCCATTTGGCAGCGGCTTTTTTCTGGTGGCTGCTCGACTCCTCAGGCACCGTCTTCGACCAATCCCTCTTGCGCAAAACCGATGCCGATGCACGTTGACACCCCCCAAAGCCGCTGCCGATTCGCAATAGCCCACGGCGACATAACACCGCCCGCGGACATTTATCATCGCATGTGGGGCGCGGCGAATCACGACCGCGCCACCGGCATCCACCGGCCACTGCGAGCCACTGTCACGCTACTCGCGCCGGTGGAGGGTGATGAGAAGCAATTCCTCATCGCCCTCGACCATTGCGTCATGGGGCGGCGGGAAATGGACAACCTGCTCGCCGCCGTCAACGAAGGCGCCGACATTGCGCGCGCGGATTTAATCGCCGCTTTCTCCCACACCCACGCTGCCGGCTTGATGGGCCTCGAACGCGCCGACCTCCCCGGCGGCGACCTCATCGCCCCGTACCTCGATGCCCTTGCCACGCGCGTCATCGAGCTGGCGAAAGAGGCGCGACAAAACCTCCAGCCCGCCACCATCGTCTACGGCACCGGCCGCTGCAACCTCGCCGCGCATCGCGATTATTGGGACGAGGAAAACCAGCTCTGGGCGTGCGGCTACAATCCCGGCACCCCCGCCGATGACACCGTGCTCACCGCCCGCGTCGATGCCACCGGCGGCGCACTCCTCGCCACCCTCGTCAACTACGCCTGCCATCCCACCACGCTCGCCTGGGGCAACACCCTCATCAGCCCCGATTTCCCCGGGGCCATGCGAGAGACCATTGAGACCGCCACCGGCGCGCCCTGCCTCTTCCTTCAAGGCGCCAGCGGCGAACTTGGCCCTGTTGAGGGCTACGTCGGCGACCCCGAAATCGCCGACCGCAACGGTCGCCAACTCGCCCACGCCGCCCTCAGCGCATTGGAGGCATTGCCAACCGCGGGCACTCGCTTTGCGTACACCGGCCCCGTCGTCTCCGGCGCAACCCTCGGCGAATGGAAGCACGCCGACCTCCCCGCCGCCGCCCATGCAGCCAACGCCCGTTGGCAACTGTACCGCGACAACATTAACCTCCCCATTCGCCCCGGCACACCGACCGCCGGGCAGGTCGAAACCGAACTCGCCGACTGGGAATCCAAGGACACTCCCGAGGCCCGCGCGATGTCCGAACGCCAGCGGCGATTGCTCACGCGCCTGAAACAACTCCCGCCCGGCGACAATTTTCCGCTTGAGGCCATTGTATTAAAAATCGGTGGCGCGATTTGGGTCATCCTTCAGGGCGAGTTTTACAGCATCCTGCAAACCACCCTACGCGAACGCTTCCCCCAAACTCCGCTCATTATTGCCACCGTCGCCAGCCACTGGGGCGCAAGCTATTTGCCCCCGCGCGAACTGTACGGCAAGGGCATTTATCAGGAGAGCATCGCGATTGTGGCGGAGGGAGGGCTGGAGACGGTCATTGAAACCGTCGGCAAAAAAATCGAGGCTCTCCTGCAATGAAAATCACCGCCATCGAAACCCACATCTGCCACGCGCGCATGCGCAACTGGCTCTTTGTGAAAGTGCACACCAGCGAGCCGGGACTCTTCGGCTGGGGCGAGGGCACGCTCGAATGGCACACACGCGCGGTGGCCGGCGCGGTGGAGGACGTGGCCGAGCTGCTCATCGGCGAGGACCCCACGCGCATCGAGCACCTTTGGCAGATGATGCACCGCCAACATTTTTGGCATGGCGACGGCGTGGTGCGTTCCACCGCCATCTCGGCCATCGACATCGCACTGTGGGACATTGCCGGCAAAATTCACGGCGTGCCTTGCCACAAGCTTTGGGGCGGCCCCGTGCGCGACACCATTCGCACCTACAGCCACCTCGGCGGCGGCAACATGGAAACATTTTACGAGACCCCCGTGGACAACGCCAAGCAGTTTGCCGACCTCGCCCAAGCCGCCGTGGCCGAGGGCTTCACCGCATTCAAAAGCATGGCCGTGCCACCGACGATGCCATTGGAGGGCCAAGCGCCCATCCGCGCCGCCGAGGCTTGCGTGGCCGCCATGCGCGAGGCGGTGGGGCCGGACATCGACATTATGGTCGATTGCCACGCGCGCCCTTCGCCGGCGATGGGCTTGCAATTTGGCAAGGCGCTGGAGCCGCATGGCCTGTACTTCTTTGAGGAACCGTGCTGGCCGGAGAGCATCGATGGCATGGCAAAAATCAACGCTGCCATCACCACGCCCGTGGCCACCGGCGAACGCATCACGCGCCTCGCCGACTTTCGCGACCTCTTCAACGCCCGCGCCTGTGAAGTCTGCCAAATGGATCTCACCCACGTCGGCGGCTTCACCGAGGCCCGCCGCGTGGCCGCGTTGTGCGAAGCGCATCGCATCTCCCTCGCGCCGCACAACCCGCAAGGGCCGGTGAGCACCGCTGCGTCGCTGGAGTTCGGCTTCAGCCAGCCGAGTTACATCATCTGCGAAACCGTCCACTCCGACGTGCCGTGGCGTGATGACATTGTGACCGAAGGTTTCACCGTCGAGAAAAAAGGCCGACTCGTGCGCCCCAATCAAAAGCCCGGCCTCGGCATTGAATTAAACGAAGACGAAATCAAAAAACACCCGTTTGAGCCTGAATTGCCGCAAAGAGTTTTTCATCGCGACGGCAGCGTGGGAGACTGGTGAAAAATCGCGCCGCCGGGCCCCAATCTCTCCGCGTGCGCGATGCCACCGCCGGCGAGATGATTCTTCGCGCTAAACCACGGAGTAAATCGGCTTGCAGCTTCGGGCGCACGCTTTAGT
>JAPKDK010000255.1 GCA_028872645.1 Verrucomicrobiota bacterium | reverse complement strand
AAAGCGAAATTTCCGAAAAATAAAGATCCATCTGAATCGTGTGATGATCTTTCCCGTGCGAGACAGAAAGCCAACGTGTGTCACGACCGTTTCGTTTTGAAGGCAAAACCACGTGCCCTTCCGCATCGGTGCGACCGGTGACGCGCGGAAGGTTGTCTGCCCCAAGAATCTGCACCATCGCTACGGACAAAGGCTTGGCCGTGCGCAGGGAAAACGCCTGAACGAAAACCTCCCCGCCCGCCTCTTTCCACACAAGGCCCAAATCGGTCAGCTGTACAATCACTTGCGCGCTGCTCGCCGAACCATCGCGGCCCACGCATTCGATGGATACAAACAACGGCCCAGACTGATCATTGCCCAACAACTCCTCCCACGTGAATTCCTTTTTCACCGCTTCATCCACCCCCGTCTTGGGCTTGAATACGCGATCGCATACTTGCGTGCCGGGGATGAGATCGAAGCTCAACGCCTGACCCTTTCGCCAGCCCCAGTGGCCGGACCACTTAAATCCTCCATCCGCCAAGTACTCACGTTTGTAAACCTCCAGCACGGTCGTTAACTTTTCCGGGGCAATTCGTTTCACACGGAGGCGAATGGCGCGGTTGTTGACGGAAACAAAACTGAACTGGCGATTGCCATCCGCTGCCTGTGAAAAATAAGTACCCGGCAAATACACGCGGCTGGGCAATGGTCTGAAAATAATTTCCTTACGGCTTTCCTTGGCCAGCGTGAGGCCCATTTTGCTGGGCAATCCGGATTTCAATCGCACGCGATATTTTTGGTTTAATTCGAAATCGCCCTTGAGGGCAATCCAACTGCCCGAAATATCCGCAGTGAATTCAATGTCAGTTCGCTGAAAGCGCGGGGGCTTGTTGGGGCCGATCTCCACGGACTGTTCCACCACTAACCATTTGCCGAACTGCTGTTCAGTGAGTTCCGGCGATAGTGCGTGGCTTAACCGAATTTGAATGGACCGCCCGTGATTGAGGCGGTTTTCGGCGAATGTATTTTCAACCTCCATCGGCTCGCGCGCGCCGAGTTGGAACGTGAAATTTTTAGATAACCGATTGCCATCACTGGATGGCAAACCTTTTTTCAATAGCAACTGCCATTCCGTGCCCGGGCTTAAAACGCGCTTGGGGCGAATCACCAAACGCGTGGGATGGCCCGTCACGTTGGCTTCCTCATCAGCCATCCGCATTGACCACGGTTCGTTGGGCGCCTCGAGCCATCTATGATTGTCATCCGTCATTGGCTCGATGGCAGCGGGAATTGATTCGCCATTTTCAGCGCGAAACTCGAAAAAATTCACCACCTTAGCGGCATCCATCGCCACGTTGAACGCCATCGCCGCGCTGAAGGGCCGGCCACTGTTTATCGATTCCAGCCGGTTCGCCTCCACTTGCATTGGCGGCGTATGATATTGGCGACGGAATTGGAGGCCGGTTTGTTTGGCGATTACCTCCCTCAAGCTCACGGTAATCCGCGCATCCAACGCAAACCCGCTGTCGGGCGTGAATGCGCCAGAACGGGTGCTGTCCCAAATAAATTCACCTTTCAATGGCGGCTCAAAAACCAACGGGTTCATTTGCCCGGCTTGGCCTACTTGTTCCGGTTTGATGATCAAATCATCAAACTGCACACGAAAGGTCGTGCGCGCGGGCAACTCCGGATCGATAGGAATGAGCTTCACGCCCTCCACCTCCTCGAACTCTTCAGCGGTCACTGAAACGACATCTCCGTCCGGCAATGCGGGCGGTTCCTGCAACACCGCATACGCACCTAAGCCAATGGCCGAAATAACTGCCGCGCCCAAAAACACTTTTATTGAATCCTGCCCGAAACGGGTCTTCCACTTATCCCAATCCATTTTCTTCCTTCTATTGTTAATACACAGAAATGCCGGAACGCCCGACCACCATTAATAAGTACTGCCATTGTAGCCCCAATCTAACAACTAATCGCCGGAATCATACTTGCCCTGCAAAGGCATCTCCGCAGCGGGGGGCGTGGAGGTAATGGTTTGTTCAGTCGGTTGGCGAGTACCCAAATAAATCAACAGCGCGTCGGAAAGCACCAACATTGCCGCCAGTGCGGCCGCAATGGCGATGAGGCGGCGTTCGCGCCAGCTGAAAGGCCCCGAGAAAGCGGAGGGTGCATTGAGTCGGCGCAGGGCATTAGCAAAGTCGCCGGCGCTTTCGAAACGATCGCCGTCATCAGAAGCGCAGGCGCGGAGCAACAGCGGGTTGAGCTGCATCAGCTTTTCGCGTCCGGACAACCCGCGGGCGGAGGCCGGCAAATCTGGAAATGCGTTACGGTCTTTGCCGGTACTGATTTCGTATAAAACTTTACCAAGGGCGTACACGTCGGCAGCGCGACCGCCCGTGCCTTCGCTCGGCAGAAAGCCCAGCGTGCCGGTGGAAAACGAAGTCATCCCCGAGCCCGCCACGAGGCCGATGTCGGCAAGCTTGGGCTGGCCGTTTACGAAGACGATATTGGAGGGCTTGATGTCGCGATGCACCAAATTTTTTTGGTGAAGATAATCAAGGGCGTCGGCGAGTTGCGCGCCGAGGTCAATGCATTCTTCGGCGGGCAAGGAGCCGCGCGCGTTCATCTCGGATTGCAATGTGCGCGGCGTGTAATCAGCGGTCTGAATTCGCTGGCCGACTATTTGATCGTCGGCCAGTTCCATCACATAATAAAAATAGCCTTCGTCTTCATTGCGCCCCACGTGCAGCACATCGATGAGCCCATCGTGCCCGCGCGAGAGGGCCTCGTAATGGCGGATGCCATTGAACTCGCGTTGGTACGGGCGGGAATCCTCGAAGAGCGAGCGCTGTACAATCTTCACCGCGCGCCAAGCGCCGAGCACATTGCGGGCGAGCCAAACCTGCCCATAACTTCCGCGGGCGATTTCAATCACCAACTCGTAGTCCGGAATGTTGAAACTTGTTCCCATCGGGGATTTGCCTCAAATGGCCGTGACCGCGTTTATTCACGCGTAGTTCACCGGTGGCCAATAACGGCTTTTCCCTCACCTCCTTGCCCAAACCATACTCCCACGCGGCTTGTTCACAAAGGGAAGGTTATTCACAAAGGGGCAAAGTTTTTGGAAAAAAGTTGGCGATAGTTGTTAGATTTGCGTTTGCGCAACGGTACTTTATGAGAGATGGGTGTATCACATGAGACAACGACAACTGAAACTTACCTTGGACGGGCCGGGCACCCGAACCACACGCGTGGTGTACCGGCGTTATCAATTGCAGGCAGATTGGTGGTTCCGACAGATTCGCGAGAATCTCAACGCCGAACCGCAACCGGCAAACACTCCCGAAAACGCGCCGTCGCAGGAAACGTTTCGCTGGCGCTGAACGGCAAATTTCAAAGCAAGGCTACACTCGCATGAAAATAGACGCAGTCACGGTTGGGTTAAATTATGACTGCCGACCTCCTGGCACCTCCTCTCTCTATCCACAGCCAGGATCCACCCGGCCGCCTGTCCCCTCGGGCGGCCGACCCCTTGGCGACACCCGCCCCGGCACATCCCCAGTGCCGGGCGGGCGTTAGCCAATTTGTGAATCAATCGGCGTTGTGCGCCATGCTAACTTATGATGCAATCCGCACCTATGAAGGCTGACCCGCCATTGCTCGAAACACGCAGCAGCCTCATCAACCGACTCAAAGCCACCATCAACGGCGAGAGCTGGGAGGTGTTCTTCAATACGTACTGGGAGCTCATCTACAGCGTGGCCCGCCGAAAGGGACTTTCTGAAGCCGACTCGCAAGACATCGTGCAAGAAACCATCCTTAAGGTTCACAAGAGCCTCGAACGGTTTCAATACAACCGCGAACGCGGTAGCTTCAAGGGATGGCTTCGCACCATCACCCGCACGCGCTTGGTTGAGCATTACAAAAAAAACCAACGTCAACCGCCAACCCAACAACCGCGTGAAGACGAAGACGACCCACTCGCCAACCTCGCCGACCCACAAGGGCCGGAGCTGGATCGCATCTGGAGCGAAGAATGGTCGCGCAGCCTGATTCAGCGCTCCCTCGCTTTCC
>JAPKDK010000254.1 GCA_028872645.1 Verrucomicrobiota bacterium | reverse complement strand
TTGAAGATGCCAAGAAACGAGAGAAGCCATTTCTAGCGGTGGTATGGTTTGGCTCTCCACACGAACCCTATAGTGGGTTAGCAAAGGATTTGGCTTTGTACGAAAACCTGCCCAAGGAATACGCCGAGCGTAAAGTGCGTTTAACCTCTAATAAAACCGGCCGCAAAACACAACGCCCACTGCGGGATGTATTACGCGAGCGATATGCGGAGATTACGGCAATGGATCGTTCGATTGGTAAACTGCGTACACGGCTGGCCGAATTAAACCTACGCGACAACACGATATTGTGGTACTGCGGCGATAATGGCAGCCCACCCAGCTATGGCCGGGTAGTCACGCCGTTTCGCGCAGAGAAAGGCCACGTATACGAAGGCGGTATTCGTGTCCCCGGACTCATCGAATGGCCGGCAAAAATTAGCAAAGTTCGTGTCAGTAAGGTCAATGGGGTGACGAGTGACATATTGCCCACCTTGTGTGAGTGGGCCGGCGTCGAGTTACCCGCCCGACCACTGGACGGCATTAGCCTCGCACCCTTGGTGGAGGGAAAAATGAAAACGCGCCCAAAGCCGATCAGTTTCTGGAGTTTTAATTCACACCGAGCCACACGGAATGGAGCCAAGCCCTACTTTACGACTGAAGAGCAACAGGGTACCACGCCTTTGGTTAAGTTAAGCGGCAACATCCGAACGCGTAACTTTCGCAACTACCACCAACCGCCTATTGAGGAGGAAGACTACGGCGGTGCGCGCGTGTGGCTCGACAACCGCTTCAAGCTCGTAATCCCCAGTAAAGCTAATGGTGCCCCCGAACTCTACGATCTGCAAACTGATCCCGCCGAGGAAACCAATATTGCCAAAAAGAAGCCTGAGCTCTCCGCCCGGATGGCCCGAGAATTACGCGCGTGGCAAAGCTCCGTACTCAACAGTTTGCGTGAGAAGGATTATCACGAAGGTCCATGAATCCGTAGGATGGGAATCGAACCCAACGAACATCAAATCCCCCGTTTCATGGGAAATGCACCTCTCACACTAATCACTCAGAAACCCTTGATTGCCCTATTTCTCCCTATGCTTCAGTATTTTTGCGTGTGCGGGAGAGGGGATCGCAGTAGACTTGCGCCGATGAAACCCTTATTTGCTGCGCTCTTTCTGATTTCTCAATTCGTCACTCCCGTGGTTCACGCGGCGGGGAAACCTAATGTCATTTACATTCTTGCCGACGACCTTGGCTATGGCGATTTGTCGTGTTACGGGCAGGAAAAATTTAAGACGCCGAACATCGATCGACTCGCGAAGGAGGGCTTGAAGTTTACGGCGCATTATTCGGGCAACACGGTTTGTACGCCGAGCCGCGCGGTGTTGATGACGGGGCAGCATTCGGGCCATTGTTTTGTGCGCGGCAATCTCGGCAACGAAAACGAGGCGGCATTGGATGCGAAGATGACGGTGCTGCCGGAGGTGTTCAAGGCGGCCGGTTATCGGACGGGGGCGTTTGGCAAGTGGGGCCTCGGCCACACGCACTTGGCGGGCGCGACGAATCCGTTGAGCCACGGGTTCGATGAATATTACGGCTGGAAAAGCCAAGTGATCGCTCACACGTATTATCCCTCCACCGCGGTGCACAATGGTAGGGAGGTTCCGCTGAAAAAAGGCACGTACATTCACGGGCCGCTGATGGAGCACGCGCGCGATTTCATTCGGCGCAGTGTGGCGGCGAAGGAACCGTTTTTTTGTTACATCCCCACCGCCATCCCGCACGCGGCGATGCATGCGCCGGCGGAGTTGCACGCCAAATGGCGCAAGGTGTTTCCACAGTTCGACAAAAAAATTGGCCGATACGGCGCCGGCGGCGAGGCGTGCCCGGATGTGGTGAACCCCATCGCCGGGTTTGCCGCGATGATGGAGCACCTCGATAATGAAGTGGGCGCAGTGCTCGCGTTGCTTGCGGAACTGGGTATCGACGACAACACGCTGGTGATGTTCGCCAGCGACAACGGCGCGCACAAAGAAGGCGGGCACAATCCGGCGTTTTGGAATTCCACCGGCGGCTTGCGCGGCTACAAACGCGATATGCACGAGGGCGGCATCCGCACCCCCATGCTCGCCCGCTGGCCCGGCGTGATTGCCCCCGGCAAAACCACCGCCCACCTCAGCGCCTTTCAGGATCTGCTGCCCACGATGTGCGAACTCACCGGCCAACCGGTGCCCAAACAAAACGACGGCATTTCCTTCCTGCCCACCCTTCGCGGCGCAGCTAAAAAACAGGCCAAGCACGATTATCTGTATTTTGAATTTTGCACCGGCGCGAGCAAGATCCGCTCCCAAGCACTCCGCACCGGCAATTGGAAAGCCTACCGTCCCGTGGGTAAACCGCTCGAACTCTTCAACCTCGCCACCGATCCCTACGAGAAAAACAACCTCGCCAAATCCAAGCCCGACCTCGTCGCCAAAATGGTCGCCCTAATGAAAAAGGCCCACGTGCCGGTGGTTCCTCGGAAATAACCGGCACGACAACTTGTTTTCCTCAACTTTACCTTGATGTGAAGCCCATCTTTGGGCATCTTGCGCGGCTTTATGTTGACGTTGGCGGGAGTGGAAAAATCATTTGGCGGGCGCACGCTGTTTAGCGAGGCTTCGTTGCAGCTGAACCGTGGCGATCGCTTGGGCCTTGTGGGGCCCAATGGCGCGGGGAAGTCCACGCTTTTCAACCTCATCCTCGGCGAGGAATCGGTGGACAAAGGTAAGGTGGAACGCCTGCGTAATCTCGACCTTGGCTTTCTGCCGCAGGAAAGTTTGCCGGTGGGGGAGGGCACGGTGCTGGAATTGGCGCTGTCGTTCTCACCGGAATTTCTATCCGCTCGCGGGAAGATTATGCGCGGCGAACACGTGGAGTCGGAGGAGTACGATCTGTACAACGAAAAGGGCGGCCCACAGCTCGAGGCTAAGGCCAAGCGCATCCTCGCCGGCTTGAGCTTTCGCGATAGCGATCACGACCGCCCCGCGCGCGAGATGAGCGGCGGCTGGGTTATGCGCGCGCATCTCGGCCGCTTGCTCGTGCAGGAGCCGGATTTGTTGATGCTTGATGAACCGACGAACCATCTCGACCTCGAGGCGTTGATTTGGGTGCAGGAGTATTTGAAGAATTATCCCGGCGCGATTTTAATGATTTCCCACGACCGCGAGTTTATCAACCAACTCGTGCACGGCATCCTCGAGATTCGCCGCGAGCGGTTGTTTCGTTGGACGGGAAATTACGATTCGTTTTTGCAACAACGCGACGCGCACGAAGCCCAACAACTCTCCGCCCACAAAAATCAGCAGCGCCAGATTGATCACCTGCAAACATTCGTCACTCGTTTTGGCGCGAAGAACACCAAGGCCACCCAAGCCAAGAGCAAGCAAAAGCAAATCGACCGCATGAAGGCCGCGATGGTGGACGCGCCGCAGGGCGAGGATCGTCGGATGAAGGGCTTTCGTTTCCCGCAACCCGAACGCGGCGGCCAACGCGTGCTCACGCTCAAGGGCATCGATTTTGCGTATGGTGACAACGAGGTGTATCGCGGAATGGAAATCGAAATCGAACGCGGCGAACGCACCGTGCTCGTGGGCCCCAACGGCGCGGGCAAATCGACGCTCCTAAAACTCCTCGCCGGGGTGCTGAAACCTCAGGCCGGTCAGCATCTTCCCGGACACAATTGCAAGAGCGGTTACTTTTCGCAAAACCGCGTGGACGTGCTGAACCCCGCCGCAACCGTGCTCGAGGAAGCGCTCGACACCCCCGAACGCCTCACCGAAGAACACGCCCGCACCGTGCTCGGCTCCTTCCTCTTTCGCGGCGATGACGTTTTCAAACGCGTGGGCATCCTCAGCGGCGGCGAAAAAAGCCGCTTGGCTTTGGTCAAACTTCTGCTCGACCCACCCAACCTTTTGTTGATGGACGAACCCACCACCCACCTCGACATCGCCAGCATCGATGCGCTCATCGCCGCGCTCAAGCAATACGAAGGCACGCTCGTTTTCATCAGCCACGACGTTCATTTCATCCGATTGATTTCCGAGCAAACCGTCCACGTCAACGCCGGTCGCCTGCGCA
>JAPKDK010000025.1 GCA_028872645.1 Verrucomicrobiota bacterium | reverse complement strand
TCGAGATGTTGCTCCGCGCTCAATTCGTGGGCCGCCAATCGTTCCAATTTATCCAATGTTCGCTTACGAAGACCCTCGCCCCGCTTGGCCGCCGCCAATCCGGTGGCACCCAGTTTTCCCTCTCCAGCGCGCAAGCCAAGCGTGTTCGCCCAAACTGGATTCTCCCGCAAGGCAACTTTGAAATAGCCATCGAGGATTCGCTCAAATTCAGTTTGTGTTTTATTAATCATGTTCGTTCAAAATTTTCCACACCCGTATTACCTCGCTCACGCTCCATGCTTGCGCGTCGCAACCGCGCTGAGCGTGTGGCGCGTCGCCATCAAGAATTTCCGGTAATTGTCCGAGGCAACCTTCATTGAGCAATGGTTCCACCGAAAGCAAATACCCTTTTGCGGCCGCCACGCTCTCCACGGAATTGCCCCAAGCCCGCGCCATTGCCTCGCAGAAAATGGGCAGCGGCCAACCCCAGGCAGTGCCGTTGTGATACGCGAGCTTGCGTTGTGTGTCTTCGTCGCCTTCATAGTGACCAAAGTACGGTTGTTCGGGGTCGTTGAGAAGTCCCCCGTCATTCTTACGGATGAACAGCGGCAAGTCCACCGGCAAGGGCGCAAGCGTACGCAACGCGCCGGGCACAGCTAAATAATCCCGAGCAGCCCCCACGGTTTGACGGGCATGAGTGCCCTCCACAACCCCTAAAGCCACAGCAATAAGGCTGTTGCAGCGCAGCGCTGTATCCACTTGCGCTTCTGTAGCAGATTGAGTGGAATCCGCGCGCAACATATCCGCCAACCACGGCGTGCCTTCTCGCCAATAATATTTATGCAGTGACTCAGTAGCTAATTCTGCTAGTGCGCCCCAGTTGTCTTCCGGTTGCAGACGATTCAACTGGCGCAACAAGCGAATCCATAGTGCCTGGATTTCAATCGGATATCCCTCGCGCGGTGTGCCGGCCGGATGATTGGTATCCATCCAGGTGAAATGCGAGGGACTCCAAATCAATCCGCTTGCGGAATCCATCCGAATGCGATTGGGCGTGCCGTCACGATAACTAGCGCCAATGGATGCCAACACATCGAGCAACGAGCGCCCATCACCAACAATTTCCGTATATACGGATTCGCCCTTTTCATCGGCCAATTCCTCACACACCAATCCAAACCACAACGGTGCGTCCGAAGTTTCGCGGTTGGAATCATCGCCACCATGCAACGCGTTGGGCAATGTGCCATCCCGTTCGAGTCGCGCAAAGGTGTGAACGATGCCGCGGACCGCATCACCCCACCCTGCGGCCAGTAATCCGCGTGCAGCAATAAATGTATCGCGCCCCCAGTCGAGAAACCACGGATAGCCCGCGATGACCGTCTGGCCTTCGCCTCGTTTGACGATGAATTGTTGGAGGGCATTTTGGAGACGGTGGCTGAATGCACCGCCTTCATCTCCCCGGCAGGCCGGTTGCGGATCTTCTGCTGCCAAGGTGTCGGCGGCACTTTTCACCGTCAACACAGCTTCGCCATTTGGCGCTAACGGAATCTCAAACCAACCTGGACTGCACGCATCGCCGACGGGAGATTGGCCGCGATTTGCTTCAAGCGGGTGTGGCACATCGCGGCGCCATTCCATTTCGTGATGGAATATGCCGTGATTGACTTGGACTTCCAGTTGGCGATCCCGTTCTGGGGCAAAGCAGAAACCCTTTTCATCATGCGAAATGTTTTCCCAAAAGAAGGATTCCCAAGCCTCGTCGAGATGCGTCTCGGCGTGAAAACTGCGGTCTTCGATATCCACACGCACGGTTAGGCTAAATACTTTATCAGGCAAAAGCGGTTCGCCTTTCGTCGGGGGTATGTCGGGACGATGCAGTGTTAATACGGTGATGTTTTTGCCATGGGGCATTTCGGCGTGCAGTTCGATTTCCACAGCGCGACTATCTCCCGCGCTCACCAAAAACCGCCAACGCGCGGGTGGGCCGGATTTAAATTCGAGCAAATTCGCCGCGCCCAATGGCGTAATAAAACCATCGGCAACAGCCCAAATTCTGGCGCGCTTAGCAAACACATGCCGGTCCACCGGCGAATCAAAATCCAAATTGGCGGCGAGGAGGCAATCGTATTTAGATTTCACGCGTCCGAAATCCACCGCCATGCGCGCCATTCCGCCACGTCCGTTGGTGAGCAAAACCATCGGATGCTCCAAGTCTGATAATTCGTTGCGTATATCGTTGGCGTCGTATTCCGTATTGGATGGAGCTTGGGTCAGTATGCGGATCATTCCTTCCACCGCCATGGCTTCGGCCTGCAATCGGCGTAACCGCAAAGGAAAATCGCCCGGACACGTGCGGGGCGCAAAGGCGGCCACGTGACCTTCGGTGACCGGCACAGACTCAGCCTGTTCGCTGCCCCAACTGACGCGAAAAGGTTTCTCATCGCGAACCAGCAACCAATGACCGGCGGGCACTGGCATCACGCGTGTGGCGTCGAGCGGTCGCCATGTGTTCACTTGCGGGAAATAGTCGGCGTCCATAATGGCGCGCATCGAATCCATCAGGCCAACGCCTTCTGCAATGTGCGGAAGAGCAGCCAAAAAGCTTTCGGGGTTGCCGGCAGCCAGATCCGCAAGTTCTCGCCAGTCGTATTCGCCCATGCCTTCAGGCTCCATCCGGGTGGACAAACATTGCGCTGCCCAAGCAGCTTGCGCGCGTTGAGTAGCGTAACGAAGATCCGTGGCGAAAGCGGCGTGAGGCGAAAGGCAAACCACTTGGGACGGGGACAATTCGACTTGACCGCCCATGGTGACAGGTGTTTCGTCCAGCAAATTTGTGTAGTCGCTTTGCTCCAATTCGAACGTCTGGCCGGACTCTTCTTCGGTGTTAGCGAGGATGATAAGCTGATGTTTTCCATCGTGGGACTCACGTCGCAGGGCAAACACGGGCGAATCGTCATCACTGAAACGCGTGAGTTTTGCGCCATCAAAAAAACAGGGGTGCGTGGCGAGTAATTGATTGAGTTGACCTAACTCGGTAACGATATTTTCCGATGCGCCCCAGTTGAGACCTCTAGCATTATGAACGTTTACTCGTTCGTCAGCCAGCCACTCAACGCCATTGGTAAAACCAAATCCGCCATTGACGCTGGTAAGCGCGCAGAGGCGGTTACGCAAAAGCGACCACGCGCGTCCTTTGGCGGCAAGGCGTTCGTTGTCATGGGTTTCGCTATAATGAATGAGCGTGCCGGCGCGTTGGCTCTGCGGCAGGGCATGATCAAGATAAGCGGCAACGCGATGCCCGTCGTATTCCTGAAAAAGTTCGGAGTAAGCCCATTGCATACCGCCACGGGTGAGAAGATTTTCCGTGTCCTCCCAGCCGCCGCCGAGACCTTCGAGCAAAAAAATGGCGTTGGGAAATTCCTCACGCACGCGGGCAATGATATAACGCCAAACAGGCATTGGCACTTTGTATCCGGCATCGCAGCGGAACCCGTCGACGCCGCGACGGCACCACGTAAGGAACGCCTCAGCCAAGTGTTCCCACAGGCCACGGTGGCGTGACTCAAGCTCCACGAGATCACCCCACGTGACGCCCCAGGCACCGGGGCTGGCGAAGTCTCCATTCTCTTCGCGCAAAAACCACTCGGGATGCTCGTTCTGTAACGAGCTTCCCCAGCCGGTGTGGTTGATCACGAGATCCACAAACACTTGCCCGCCATAACCGTGCGCGGCATCGGTAAGTTCGCAAAATTGCTCCACGCCCGTGGTGCGTTTATCGAACTCGACCAGCGCAGGATCAATCGCAGTCAGATCGCCACACGCGTACGGGCTGCCAAAGCGCCCCATTCGTGCGTATGTGGTGGGCGCGGGGTTAACAGGAAGCAAATGCAGAATGCGGCAGCCAAGGGTTTCAAAAATATGCGGCAGCTCAGCCTTGAGCCCACGGAAAGTGCCACTCGGCGGGATCACCGAATAGCCCTCGTGATCAAGCGATGTGATACGGTTATCCTCTGCCTGCGCGCTGGTGTCCCGTGCAGTTTTGTTAGAGCCGAACATACGCGGGAAGGCGCAGTAAATTATGTTAGCCGTGCGGCAGAAATCCGGATGCACGGAAATGCCAATATTGTCGCCATCGGGCCAGTGTTGTTGGCCGTCGGCATCGAGCGTGTATGCCTTGGATTGGAACCAGCCAACCTCGGTGAGCGCCATCGAGACCGCCCAGCCGTCCACAGTGTTCTGCATGGGCACATCACGCCAACCCGCTTCCAGCTGCACTTCAGGTTCCTGAATGGATTGAATGACACCCCGCCGCAACTCCGAAGCGCGCCCGATGTCTGTACGTATTACCGCACAATGTCCCACCGGCACATCGCGCAACGTGAACCGCAAAGTATCGCCCACGTGCCGAACAAGGCGCTCGCCACAGGAAGGGTGCATGGTCATTGCCGCCACGTCGGCATCATGCTCTTCTTGTTCTTCGCTGCCCATAAAAAAGGCGGGCCGAAGCCCGCCAATATTGAAATGAATTTAGTACCGGTAATGCTCGGGCTTATACGGCCCCTCGACGGGAACACCGATGTAATCGGCCTGTTCCGGTGACAGCTCCGTGAGCTTTGCGCCGAGCTTGTCGAGGTGCAGTCGCGCCACTTCCTCGTCGAGCTTTTTGTCGAGTCGATATACGCCCACTTCGCGGTCCGGATTTTTCCGAATATCAATCTGCGCGATGGTTTGGTTGGTGAAACTGTTGGACATCACAAAACTCGGATGGCCCGTGGCACAACCGAGGTTGATGAGGCGACCTTCGGCCAAAAGATAGATTGAGTGGCCATCCGGGAAAATGAAACGCGTAACCGGGCCGCCGGGGATGGAGTCACCCTTGATTTCCTCACGTGTCACGCCTTCCATTTCGCTGAGGGCCGCCACTTGGATTTCATTATCGAAATGGCCGATATTGCAAACGATGGCTTGATCTTTCATGCGCGACATTTGATCGGCAGTGATGATGTCTTTGTTGCCGGTGGTGGTCACATAAATATCCGCAAACGGCAGCGCATCCTCAACCGTCGTGACTTGATAGCCCTCCATGCACGCCTGTAGAGCGCAGATGGGGTCCACCTCCGAAACCAACACGCGCGCGTGCTCATTGGCCAGCGCGGCCGAGGAACCTTTACCCACGTCGCCATATCCGCACACCATCGCCACTTTACCGGAGATAAGCACATCCATCGCACGCTTGATGCCGTCGGCAAGCGAATGTCGACAGCCGTACACGTTGTCAAACTTCGACTTGGTCACGGAGTCGTTCACGTTGATTGCTTGAAACAGCAACTCTCCCTGTTCCTCCATTTTCAACAAACGATGCACGCCGGTGGTCGTCTCCTCGGAAACACCCTTCATCGCTTTGGCAACCGGACCCCAATGGCCCGGCTTTTTGGCCTGCACTTTTTTGAGGAGCTTTTTGATGACCTCTTCCTCTTCGCTTTCGGAATCAGTGTTTACCCAGTCACTGCCGTTCTCCAATTCCACGCCCTTGTGAATGAGCAAAGTCGCGTCGCCGCCATCATCCACGATTTGGTCCGGCCCCGTGCCATCGGGCCAAGTGAGCGCGCTCCAAGTGCAATCCCAGTATTCCTCCAGCGTTTCGCCTTTCCACGCAAACACCGGCACGCCAGACGCCGCAATGGCCGCCGCCGCGTGTTCCTGCGTCGAATAAATATTGCATGAGCACCACCGCACATCCGCACCGAGCGCCACGAGCGTTTCGATAAGCACCGCCGTCTGAATTGTCATGTGCAACGACCCCATCACCTTCACGCCGGCAAGCGGTTGCTCGGGCCCGTACTTTTCACGCGTGGCCATGAGCCCGGGCATTTCCTTTTCGGCAATGCCAATCTCCTTGCGGCCAAAATCGGCAAAGCCAATGTCGCGCACTTTATAATCTGTGGTGGATGCTTCCAAAGTAGTTGTCATAAATGTTTTGTTATTTTACTGCTTTTTTCAAGGCGGCGACTTTATCTGTTTTTTCCCAAGTGATGTCTTTGTGCTTTTTGCCGAAGTGGCCGTAATTTGTCGTAAGCGAATATATGGGCTTCAGTAGCTTGAGTTCTTTTACAATGTCCGCCGGTTTGAAATTGAACACTCGATTTACTGCACGAAGAATTTTGGCTTCGGAAACTGTATTTGTGCCAAAGGTGTCGATGTGCACCGACACGGGTTTAGGATAACCAATCGCGTAAGCAAATTGAATTTCACAACGCGTGGCCAATCCGGCCGCAACGATATTCTTTGCAACGTACCGGCCCATATATGCCGCGCTGCGATCGACTTTGCTGGGATCTTTGCCGCTGAACGCGCCGCCGCCATGGCGTCCCATTCCGCCGTAAGTATCCACAATGATCTTGCGGCCAGTGAGCCCGCTGTCGCCTTCGGGGCCACCGACCACGAAGCGGCCGGTGGGGTTGATAAGCAATTGGGTGTCACGCGCGAGCAATCGTTTTGGGATTACTTTTCCGATGACTTGTTTGGTGATAAAATCGCGAATGATTTTATTGGAAACTTTTTCGGTGTGCTGAGTGGACACCACCACGCTGGTGACTTTCACCGGTTTGTTATCTTCGTAGCGAATGGAAACCTGCGTCTTGGCATCGGGCCGCAGCCACTTGGCCGCACCTCCCTTGCGCAGTTTGGTGAGTTGAGCGCCAAGCCGATGGGAATACATAATCGGCGCGGGCATTAACTCGGGCGTTTCATCGCAGGCAAAGCCAAACATCAACCCTTGATCGCCCGCGCCCTGCTCCGCCGTGGCTTTGCCGGCGGCGGCTTTGGCGTCGACGCCTTGGGCAATGTCCGCGCTCTGTGCGGTAAGGTAGTTATTGATGAACACTTTGTCCGCATGAAAAACATCGTCGTCGTTCACGTAGCCGATGCCACGAATGGCGCCGCGAATGACCGCTTCGTAATCCAACTTCGCGCGTGTGGTGATTTCGCCACCGACACACACGATGTTGCTTTTCACAAAGGTCTCGCACGCCACGCGGCTGTGTTTGTCCTGCGCGAGACAGGCATCAAGGATTGCATCGCTGATGGTGTCACACACCTTATCCGGATGTCCCTCGCCGACTGATTCAGATGAAAAAATATAACTGTTGGCCATGATTAGGTTGGATGAGTCAATTTACGCATTGACGTATCCGGATGCGATGATATATAAAATTTCCCTGCCGTCAACCGGTTTTTATCAACAATGACGCAAACGCTCAAATGCCTGAAAGCCCTCGGAGACGCCACGCGCGTGCGGCTCGTGGCATTGCTGGAGCGCGCGGAATTGTCGGTCAATGAGCTACAGCAGATTACAAGCCTCGGCCAATCGCGCATTTCCACGCACCTCGGGCTGTTGCAGGAAGTGGGCCTTTTGGCATCACGCAAAGACGGCAAACGCAATTTCTATCGCATTAACACGAACGCACCCGACGAGGCCACCGAATGTCTGCGCATCGCGCTTAATGGGGCGGTTGAAATTTTAGAGCACAGCACGGATCTCGCCCATCTCAAGCGCGTTCTTGCTGAGCGTGATGATCAGGCGAAACTTTATTTCAATCAAGTCGCCGGTCGGTTTGATCGCCAGTACGGCCCTGGGCGTTCGTGGCAGGCGTTTGCGCAGACACTGTTGCACCTCATGCCGCAGTTGGATATTGCCGACTTGGGCTCCGGCGAAGGGCTGCAGGCGGAACTGCTCGCCCGCAATGCGCACCGAGTCATTTGCGTGGACAACTCCAAACGCATCGTGAATTTCGGTCAGCGCAAGGCCAAGAAAAATGGCCTCAAGAACCTGGAGTTTCGCCATGGCGATATTGAAAACCCGCCGCTGCGCGCCAAGAGCGTCGACGTGGCACTGCTCAGCCAAGCGCTGCATCACGCCGAGCACCCCGAATCCGCCATCGCCGCGGCGCATCGCATCTTGCGTCCGGGCGGGCGGGTTTTGATTCTTGATTTATTGGAGCATGACTTCGGGCAAGCGCGCGAATTATACGGCGACCGCTGGCTCGGGTTTGCACAAAACAAATTGCACGAATGGCTCGAGGCCGTGAAGTTTCGCAAAATCGAAGTCAACGAAGTCGCGCGTGAAGAAGAGCCGCCGTATTTTCAAACCGTGCTGGCGACTGCTGTGAAGTAACCTACGCCAACTCTTTGAGCCGCCCCGTGCTATCTCCCATGCGTTGGGTGGGAGCGCCCATAATATCGAGCATGTTGAGGAACAAATTCGACATGGGCGTTTCGCGCGGATAAACAGCATGCCGCCCCGTCCGGATGGCACCATTGGCATTCCCAGCAAGCACCACCGGCAAGTCGTGATGGCTGTGTCGGTTGCCATCGCCGATCGCGCCGCCGTACACAATCATGCTGTGATCGAGCAATGTTTCGTCACCTTCTTTAATGCTCTTCAACCGATCGAGAAAATGCGCGAAAAGTTCGCAATGGAAACGATTTATTTTTGTGAGGTCAGCAATATTGCGACTGTTGTTGCGGTGATGCGAGAGACTGTGATGACCGCCCTTCACGCCGAGGTGCGGATAGCTTCGATTATCCCCATCGTGCGCCAGTAGATAAGTGGCTATGCGCGTGGAATCAGTTTGGAAGGCAAGCGCCATCATATCGCCCATCATGCGCACGTGCGCGCCAAAATCACGAGGCTTGCCGGCTGGCACGTTAAAGCCTTCGGGCAAATCCACAGATGAATTGGGAGAAGCCGCCACACGCTTTTCGAGTTCGCGCACGGAGGTCAGATATTCGTCCAGCTTGCGTTTGTCGGTGTAGCCCAGTTTTTTCTCCAACGACTTAGCGTCTTCCAGTACGAAATCGAGAATGCTCTTTTTGTAACGCTCCCGCCGCAAGCTGCTCTCTTTGCGTTCACTATCCTTGCCGTTACTGAAGAGCCGTTCAAAAACCAGTCGTGGATCAGACTCCGGCGGCAAGGGCGTGCTCTCACTTTTCCACGCGAGATTAAATTGATACGCGCAACTGTAACCCGAATCGCAGTTGCCGGACATTCGCCGCCCGTCACTGCTGAGTTCCAGCGAGGGCAACCGCGTTTTATCGCCGATTTTCTGCGCGGCCAATTGATCCACCGAGACACCCACTCGAATATCCGCCCCCGCCGTTTTGCGCGCTTGGCGGCCCGTGAGGAATGTCGCATTGGCCCGCGCGTGATCACCCGCGCCGTCGCCATTGGACCGCGCCTTGGTATGCGCCAATCCACTGAAAATCAGTAAGTCCTCGCGATGCGACTTCAACGGCTCGAGAATGTGCGAAAACTGAAAATCACTCCCCTTCCCTTTCACGTGCCACTTCTCCGGAATCACGCCATTGGGAATATAAACAAACGCCATCCGCGTGGGAAATTTCGCGCTGCCCGCGGCCAACGCGCGCGCCGGAAGCATCGCCTCCAAAGCCGGCAATGCCAGCGCCGTGCCCAGCCCACGCAAAAAAGTGCGCCGCGGAATGTGTGTTGATCGAATCATCGCTACCTAATCCTGACGTAATTTACATCAAAATGCTTCAAAAAACAAGGCTGAGAAGAATCCACAAGTTCCAATTACCAATCCCCAAGGAACATCCAATTCACAATTATCAATCAAATTGGATGTTCCTTGGGTTTTGGTCATTGGTCATTTACCCCCTCTTCTCCTCTTTTCATATCAAATGGCAAACTTTTCACGATACCCATTACAAGTGTTTCAAACTTAAACCCATCGCGTTCCATTTGTTTCATTATGCCGTCGACGGCGCGTTTGTCGTGAAACTCCAAGCCGCGACCAAGGGCAAAGGTGAGCATTTTTTCGGTGAGGCAACGCACGAACAAATCGCGTTTTCGCACGGCAAGAACTTTTCGGAGGCCGGCAGCATCGCGGAATTTTTCTCCGCTGTCGAGTTGGGAGGCGGCATTGATCGGTTCGCCGTTGTCCATCGTGCGCCAACGGCCGATGGCGTCAAAATTTTCAAATGCGAACCCGATGGGATCCATCTTTTGATGGCACGAAGCGCACACGGGGTTTTCGCGATGCTTTACCATTTGCTGGCGCAAGGTACCTTTGAGTTCGGCGGCGGCTTCCAGTTCGGGCACGTTGTCCGGCGCGGGCGGGGGCGGTGTGCCCAGGATGTTTTCGAGCACATATTTGCCCCGCTTCACAGGCGAAGTGCGGTTGGGATCGGAAGTGAGCGTGAGGACACTTGCGTGGGTGAGCACCCCGCCGCGCGGCGTGCCTTTGAGTGACACGCGCCGGAACTGACCGCCCTTCACATTTTTGAGGCCGTACCAATTCGCCAAGCGCTCGTTGACGAACGTGTAATCAGCGTTCAACAAATCCACCACACTGCGATTATCGCGCATCACATGGGCGAAGAGCATTTCTGTTTCACGTCGCATTTCGGTGCGTAAAGTGTTGTTGAATGTGGCGAATAAACGCTTGTCTGGCTGAAGTATTTCCAAGTCGCGCAGTTGCAGCCATTGACCGGTGAAATTCGTCACCAACGATTGCGCTTTTTCATCGCGCAACATGCGTCGGATTTGCGCGGGCAAGTTTTTCCGCAAATGCCCGCGCTGGACCAGTTTCAGCAAGGCGTCATCGGGCATACTGTTCCAAATGAAATACGAAAGGCGCGAAGCCAGTTCGTGTTCATTAAGCGAGCGAATGGCCTTTGGGTTCTTCGGTGCTCCATCAAGTTCCCAGCGAAACAAAAAATGCGGTGACACCAAGGTGGCCGCAACTGCCATTCGGATGCCGTGCTCGAAGCTGCCGCCATCGTCCACCACTTGTTTGGCCAGCAACATCATCCGCCGCACTTCTTCCGCTCGCACCGGGCGCCGATAGGCGCGCGTGAGAAAAGTGCGCACAAATTCCTCTGCCGCATTGCGCCGCAACTTGAGCGGCACGGGGTAGCGAAAGTGAAATTTTTGGAACGGCGTGGCAGCGATGCGTCCATCGGCATCAGAAACAGCCACAGCCTTTGCGGCAATTTCTTCGGCCGCCGCAAAATATTTTTCCATCAACAATGGTGACATCGTGAGCACGTCGCCAATGTTATCAAAGCCGTAACCGGAATCGTCGGCGGGAAAATCCTTGGCGGGCTTGAAATCCACGCGCATCAGATCACGGATGGTGTTGTTGTACTCCACGCGATTGAGCCGCCGCACCGTCACTCGGCCGGGATCAGGCGGCGAAGTGCGATAAAATGTGTCCAGCGTGTGCCGTGTCCAATCGGTGAGCAATGCGCGCTGCTTTGCATCCGGCCGTTTCTTTTTTTTCTGTGGCGGCATTTCATTGGCAAGGACGAGTTTACGAACCTTCTCCCAAATCTTGTAGCCACGATGGACATCCGAAGCGGTCTTGAAACCATCCAACGACAAGTCGCCCTTGGCCTCACCCTCGCCGTGACAACTGAAACAATGTTCCTCAAGAATGGGCAGGATGTCCTTTTCAAATGACACCTTTGCCAAATCCGCTGCACTCACCCAGACAGCAGACAACAAAAATAAAATGGTGATGATAAATTTCACTCCTCAAAAAGCTTGCCACACAAACGAAGGGGCATGGAGCATTGATTCAATTTTTCTTATCCGAACAACTCCCGCACGGGCTGGCCGTGGTCGGTGATGGGGACGGGGCGTTCGCCGGCGTATAGGTTTTTGTGGGGATTGATGCCCAACGCGCAGTGGATTGTGGCAAAGAGGTCAGGAACGGAAACGGGTTTCTCGAGAATGACTTTGCCCAGTTCATCGGTGACGCCCACCGCGCGGCCGTTGCGCAGGCCGCCGCCGGCCAAGGCGACGCTGAAGGCTTTGGAGTAGTGGCCACGCCCGCCGCCGGCATCAAATTCCGGCGGGCGACCAAATTCGCTGGAGACGACAATCAACGTTTTATCCAGCAGCTTGTGGCTTTGTAAATCCTTCACCAGCGTAGCGAGCGCTTGGTCGAGTTGCTGGATGAGAATATGTTGTTTGAGTTGACCGTCGTTGTGGGTGTCCCAGCCGGTGCCATTAATAAAATTGAGATTGAAGGACACTTCCAAAAATCTTGCTCCGCGCTGGATGAGCCGCCGCGCCAGCAAACAGCGCTGGCCAAATTCGCCGCCGTAAGCGTTGCGGAGTTTGGCGGGCTCGGATTTCAAATTGAACGCGCTCATAAATTCACCGCCCGCGAGCGATTGCGCCTCGGTGATGGTGGCGTTGTAGCCGGCAATTGTGGTGTCGTTCGGATTGCGTTTGAGATAGTCGCCGCGCAGTTTGTTTAACAAGCGGTCGCGATTGGATTGGCGCGCGCTGGAAATTTCCTTTGGCCGCGTGAGTCCTGTCGGGCCGCTTTCGGTGTCGGTCAAATACACGTAGCCATGCTTCGCGCCGAGGAAGCCGGGGCCGCGCGTGAGGTTTGGATAGCCCATCACGACATACGCCGGCGCGCCATTCACGACCTTGCCGCGCTCGTGCGCCACCACCGAGCCGATGGAGGGATACACAATTGTGCCGCTCGTGGGTCGACCGGTGTGCATCCGATTGGTCGCGGCCGCGTGTTCGTCGATGACGCTGTGATTCACCGTGCGCAGCAGCGAGAAATGCTCCATCAACCCCGCGCATTGTTTGAGGTGCTCGCACACTTGCACGTCGGGCACGCTGGTTTCGATGGCGTTGTAATACGAACCGGCCTTTTTGAGTTTGGGGTCGCCCTTGCGTTTGGGATCCCACGTATCCACGTGGCACGCGCCGCCGCCGAGCCAAATGAAAATGCAATGCTCGGCTTTGCCCTTGGGGAATGTCTTCTCTGCCGCCAGCGCACTGGGCAGCGCGGCCGCGCCGGTGGCAGCGGTGGCTAAAAAATTTCTGCGGTTCATTTTGTGCATCACGGGATAAAAATAAACTCAGGCGAATTGACTAGTCCGTAAATCACGTCTTCCATTTGTTTGCGCCATTCGGGGCGCAGCCGTTGGGTGGGAGGATCGCCTTCGAGGGCAAGGCGCTCGAGCTCGACCTTGATGCGATTGGAATCGGATGAGAGATGATTATTCCACGAAACATCCAGCACTTGTTCGCGGCCCGCGCGGGGCTTGGCGCCCTTCACTTTTCGAGATGCGAATGTTTGGCAAATGTGGTCGTGCATCATCGCGCGCTCCACCGAGGTTGGCGGGCGCGAAAGGATTCGCAGGAAAACTTGTTTCAACATTTCATGGGTGTCTATGGATTGGAGAGCCAATTCCGTGAAGGCGCTGTCGTCGGAAAGTTGTGTGATTCGGCGACCGACAATACCGTTGGCCATGATGGCGGGCTGCAGCGCGTTGGGCTCGTGATCGCGGACTGTGAGGGCATCCTGCCGCGCGTCGCGCCAGCCGAAGGTGGACAAAATATCCACGACACTCTGCGCCTTGGGCAGGGCGAGCGAGGGGCGGTCGCGTTCGTTGGAAAGCGAGGTGAACTCCCACGCGCGGCGTGGGTGGCCAAGATTTAAAAACACATTGATGGCGCCGCGTCCGTTGACATCGAGCGTGAGCATTTCGGTGCCCATCCGTTTACCGGCTACGGCGTACAGCGAATCGATGAGTTGCTCAGCTGTCAAGCGACGGCGAGCGGGGCCGGCGAAAAGCCGGGTGGCGGGTTTCCCTGCTTGCGCGAAGCCGACATCGATTTGCCTTTGGTACACGTTTGAATTCATGATGAGCCGCGCGAGGTGCTGCAAATCGTATCCGCTTGTGACGAATTCACGTGACAACCAATTAAGCAAAAGCGGGTGTGAAGGTTTAGCTTTTTCCCAATCATCAGCCGGCTCCACAAAACCCCAACCGAGATATCGCTGCCACACTCGGTTGACGATGACCTTGGCAAAGCGTTCGCCGTGATTGCCAGTGATGTACGCCGCCAATTGCGCGCGGGTGTCGGTATGAATCGGTTCACTCAGTTCCGTTCCTTTGAACGGCCAAGCCGCGGCCACTTTGGTGCCGGGCTTGAGCGTGACTTCCACGCGTGGTTTGCGAACCCCTTCAACCATCAGCACGCTGCTCGTCTTGGGCACCGCCAATGGCGCGCGCTGCAGCATGGCGGCAATACTGAAAAGGTCCTTTTGGTTAAAATCGTGAAAGGGCGCGTCGTGACAGCGGGCGCATTTCATTTGCATTCCAAGAAACGCCTGGCCGAGCACCTGCGCCTTGGCGGCCATTGGAACATCGTTTTGCGTCGCCACGCCGAAGCCCGCCGGGGCACCGTAATAACTGCTGCCTTCCATCATCACCAGCTCGGTAAGGAAGCGATCCATCGGCTTATTGTCCTGCAGGCTTTCGTGAATCCAAAAACGAAACGGGCCGGTGTTGTTGAGCTTGGGTTTGAGGATGTTCGGATTTTCCGCCAGCACATCCTGCCAGTAACCCGTCCAGTGATCGGCCCACGCGCGGGAATTTTTCAGCAACCTATCAATGGCGCGCGCGCGACGGCCTTCGTTTTGATCGCGTTGGAATTGTTCAATTATTTGTGGCAAAGGCACCACGCCGTTGGCATCCAGTGAAGCGCGCCGGAGAAATGCCCAGTCGTCGGTCATTGCTGTCGGCCGCCGTCCCGCCGACTTCAGCCTGGAGTTGATGAAATGGTCGATCGCGTTGTTCGCGGGAAAGTTGGGGGTGCGCTTCGGCACTAGCACGGGCAGCTTGTGAGGAGCCAATTCACGAGCGAGCTGATGGCGTATTTTCCACTTTTCCATTTCAGTGATTCCAGTCGACCTCCGCGAAGTTTGATTGAACACACGCATCGCCTCCAGCGAATCCTCGGTGTAGTCGGCCCAATTGTCATCCGTCAGCGCAATGTTTTGCGTTGGCGAAAGCAACTTGAAGGGCGCGCCATTGATGGAAATGCTGACGGATAACCCGCCCGTTTCGGGGCGTTTGCCTTTGCCGCCCACGAAGGCTTCGAGTAGAAAAAGGTGTTGTTTGCCGGCTGATTCAAAATCCACAACGGTCTCCTGCATTCCGGGCCGCAAAAAACGCGTTAACCCTCCGTGATCTTTTGGCGCGGTTGAAACCTTTCCGTGGGCACTGGTATTGCCGGAACTGAATTGGATTTGCGCGATGATTTCCCCATCCGAATACAGTCGGGAAAGCGTGCGCGCGCGAAGCAGAATGCGATGTTTGCCCTTGGGCACATTTATTTTTGAAGCTGCCCGCAGCAGAAATGAATCGGATCGCTCAACAATGAGCGCTTTGGAATTGTATTTATGGGGAACAAAAGGAACACCAAACGCAGATTGGTGGAAAGTCGCCTGCGCCTCGGTGGCCGCGTAATTCCAATCGTGGCCAACATTTTCGTGGATCGTGATGGCTACCTTGTCGGTTGGGACTTTCTCAGAATCGAAAATAAATTCACGCTGAATACTTTTGAAGCGCGTTGCCATTCGTTCGGCCGAAAGGGCTTGGCGATAAATTGCAATTTCGTCCAACTGTCCCACGAAGGGAATGCCCGATGGCCCTTCTGCCGACGCGCCGATGCGCACGTCGTCGTCGTCCACCAACGGCGCAAGATCCGTTTGGCCGCCCATATCCCACGTGCCCGTCACCGGTTGGCCGTCGATGTATCCGCGAATGCTCTCGCCCTTGCCGAACGAGTAACACACCGCAACGTGATGCCAGTCGCCGCGTTTGCTCAACACTCCACTTGATGTCCAGCGATGCCATGAAGTTTCGCCCGAATTATTGGCGTCACGAAAAAGAAACGAAAGCCCCGTGCCGCCTTCCACGCCGACCAGCCGCAGCGCGTAGTTTTGGTTGTTCGCCGCAAACCCTTTTTGACCCGTGCGGCCCTTGCCGATGATGTACATCATCCGCCCATTTAGCAGTCCACCGGGTGACACCCACGCTTCCAGTGTAATGGAATCGCCCTTCGTGAAATCCAACGCGCTTTTTTTGCCGGGATCCGTCACGCGCACAAAACCGTCATCTGCCGTCAAACGCAGCGAATGGTTGTCCTTGGCGAAATCGGGATAAAACAGCGGGCGCGGCCCCAGCGGGCGTTGGCCTTTCAACTCTCCTTTCAGCGTACCCACCGCTGAATTCACCTGCCGGCTCTGGGCCTCATCGAAACGCCAGTACGCCACGGGTTTGTCTGCCAGCACTTGGGTCGAATAAGTATCTGCCGCGGCAACAAGCGGCAGCAGCGCGATGAGGGACATCCATTTCACCGCGGCAAGTTTTCGGGATTTATGACAAAAACACAAGACTGAACGCGTCGCCGGTGCTTTATGCCTTTTCGCGCACGTTTAGCCACGTGTGCACGTGGGGTTTGCCGCGGAAATACCAAACCATCGTCGGGCCTTCTACTTGCCACACATCCCACACTTCGTCGTCGCCGATGTTCTCGTTTTTGTAAAACGCGATGTGCAGGTTTTCGAAGCCGTTTTTCTCAATGTACTTCATTGACTCGTCGGCGTCCTTTTTGCGGAACGGCGCGAGCATGTCCTTCATCACCGAGCGCATGAGACCCTGTTGGTCCTTGCTCATGTCGGCGGTACGCAGGCCGGGGAGGCCTTCCGTTTTGCCGGTGAGCTTCACCGTGCTCGTGCCCTTCTCGCCTCGCGATTTGCCGAGCAACGCGGCTTTGCGCTGCTTGCCATCGAGCGCTTGGAATAGTTTGTTGGGTTGCTTGGCTTGGAACCAATAGGCGTTGCCTTTGTGGTCGGCCTTTTCGTTGAAGCCGGCGGGGGCGTGACCGTAAAAAATCGGGCCGCCGAATGCGGTGCCCTCGAGCGAGTCGCCATCGCAACGACGCGTGACGTGCCGGCCGGTGAAGACCAGCTCAAACTTGCCCGTGCCGGGCTTGCCAAAAATAGCGATCGCGCTGTCGTCAAAGCCACCCGGCGAATCCTCCACCACCTGGTCGTAAACCGCCTTGCGATACTCGTCGCTGTGCAACCCGTTGAAGATATCTTTCACCATGTCAATCTGGTCACCCTCCATGTCGCCCACCGCGAGTTTCTTTTGAATGTGCCAGTTGTTCTCCACGCGATTGCGCAGCGGATGATCCCACCCAAAACAAATCGACTTGCGCTGTTTTTCGCTGAGGGTTTTGTAAAGCTGCGCCACCACCGTCTCGAGCGCGGCGGCTTTCTTCTTCGCCGCCAACGCCTCACCCGCCAACGGCGCCGCCGCCGCGACGGCCAAGCCCGCGCCGGCCACTTTTAAAAACTCACGCCGCGAGGTATCGCAGCAGTTTAAAATTTCGATTCTGGGGGAAGGAGTTGTCTTCATGCGGAAAGGGTAGCGGGACGGGCGGGATTGGCCAGTTTTTTTTTGCAAAATCGCTCGCAAACGACAGCCCGCGCATTACCCTTTTGGGAATGACCAAATCCAAATTTCAATTTTCAGCGAGAACGACTTCGAGGGACGAGCTTGCGAATTCACAGACCGCCCGGACTCGCAATCTCATCCCTCCAATTTTCGCCATGACCAACCTTTGGGCCTTGGTCATTTCCTCCACCTTCGCCGCGCCCAAACCGGTGGCGGAGTTGGTAAAAGCCGCCAAGCCTTCAGTCGTCACCGTCATCCATGCGGGGCGGGGTGAGTCGAAGGAAGGCTCAGGCACGGGATTTGTCGTGGGCAAAAATCTCATCGCGACGTGTCTGCACGTCATCGGCGAGGGGCGGCGAGTCCAGGTGCGATTAGCGGATGGCAAAAAGCTGGAGGTTCTGGCGGTGCACGCATGGGACCGCAAGCTAGATCTGGCGGTGCTGCGCGTGAAGGGCGGCGATGATTTAAAGGCACTGCCGCTGGGCGACTCAAGCAAGCTCATCCAAGGCGCGCCGGTGGTGGCAATTGGCAATCCGATGGGATTGACGGGCAGCGTGGTGCAGGGCGTGCTCTCGGCGCGGCGCGAGACGGAGTTGGGCGAAATGTTGCAGCTCGCCATCCCCGTGGAGCCCGGCAACAGCGGCGGGCCGGTGCTCGATCGCGAGGGGCGCGTGCATGGCATTATGACATTGAAGAGCCTCGTGACTGCCAACCTCGGTTTCGCCATGCCGGTAAACGCACTGAAGCCGTTGCTGGCCAAACCCAACCCCGTGCCGATGACGCGCTGGCTGACTATCGGCGCGCTGAACCCGCGTGATTGGGAGTTGTTGATGGGCGCGCGCTGGACGCAACGAGCCGGACGCATTCGCGTGAGCGGGGTGGGCACGGGCTTTGGCGGTCGGTCGTTGTGCCTGTCAAAAATGAAAAAGCCCGAGCTGCCTTACGAGCTGGAGGTGACGATGAAACTCAATGATGAACGCGGCGCGGCGGGATTGGCTTTCGGCGCGGATGGCGGACAAAAATGCTACGGCTTTTATCCCACCGGCGGCAATCTGCGGCTGACGCGTTTCGATGGGCCGGACGTGTTTACATGGAAAATTTTGAAGAATATCGATGTCGCTGCCTATCGTCCCGGTGATTGGAACACGATAAAAGTGCGCCATGAAAAGGGGTTGATGAAATGTTTTGTGAACGACTCGCTGGTGTTCGAGATGAAGGATAGCGGCCTTCCAAATGGGCGCATTGGACTCACTAAATTCCGCGACACGGAGGCGGGATTTCGAAACTTCCGCGTCGGCAAAAAGCTGGCGAGCCTCGCGCCCTCCCCTGCCCTGTTGGCGAAACTGGAAAAGGAAATCGCCGCGCTGAAAGCGGCCGATGAGTTTGACTCAAAAACCATCGACGGACTCAAGCCAAACGCGCGATTGAACAACGACCTCCTGCGCAAACGCGCCAATCAACTGGAAGCGCAAGCGAAGCAACTGCGGCGTCTCGCTGACGCCGTGCACGAGCGCGCGGTGCAGGACGCACTGCTGGCGGAGTTCAAAAAGGATGACGCGAAGGTAAACCTGCTGCGGGCCGCGCTGCTCGTCGGCAAACTGGACAACGCGGAACTGAACCCCGCGCATTACGAAAAAGTGGTTGGCGAAATGGCCGCCGAGATTCGCGCCGCCCTGCCCAAGGATGCGAACGCCACCCAGCAGCTCGCGGCGCTGGGCAAATACATGTTCGAGGAAAACGGCTATCACGGCAGCCGCGGCGATTATTACAATCGCGCGAACAGTTACCTCAACGAGGTCATCGACGACCGCGAAGGCATCCCCATCACACTCTCGGTGTTGTACATGGAAGTCGCGCGGCGGCT
>JAPKDK010000253.1 GCA_028872645.1 Verrucomicrobiota bacterium | reverse complement strand
AGAGCGTGTGGGTAAGGGTGTTGGCTTCCAGCGCGGTACCATTCTTGAGGCAGTCGCCGTAGACTTTTTCCAGACTACCGGAGCCGAATTGACCGAAGGTTTTGTTGCGTTCACCAATGAAGGGCATCGCGTTCATGGAGCATGAACGCCCGCGTTCAGGAACCCATTTGCCGGTTTCTTTATCATAATGGTTTTCCACAATATCGATTACGCCGTTGTTATTAAAATCGCCGTATGCAATACGCAACGGATTGGCGCGGGTGTAGGATTGCTCGTACTTACTGTTGCGGCCCCAGTTGCCAGCGGCGATATCGAGCCGGCCGTCGCCATCGAAGTCGCCGAGGGTAACGCTGTTCCACCAACCTTTGTGGGCATCGAGCCCATAGGCTTTGGTGGCATCGGTGAACTTGCCGTTGTGATTGCGAAGGATTTTCACAGGGCCCCATTCGAGGGCCAGCACGAGGTCGGGGTCGCCATCGCCGTCGAGGTCGCCAAACACCGCGCCGCTGACGAGCCCCAGTTTTTTTAAGGCGGCTCCATTCGAGGTATCGAGTTTGAGTTCGCCATTTTCGTTTAGGAATAATTGGGAATCTGTGGGCTCGGGGTAACGCTCGGGCACCATGCGGCCGCCGAGGAAAAGATCAAGGTCGCCATCTCCATCGACATCGGCCAAGGCCATGGGGCCGGTGGTGGAACGCTGGTTGGGAAGTGAAAACACGGTGGAATACTTCTTGGCGGGGCTCAAGCCGTGCAGGGGTGTGTGGTTGAAGGCTTTGCCGGGTGCCTCAAAATTGGAAATGCCGGTGAGCAGCGTGGGGGTGGCGCCGGGTTTGGGGATCCAACCGATGACGCCGGTTTGGTCGAGATCCGCGATGGGTCCTTTAATAAATTGAAAGCGTCCGCCCGGTTGCCCTAAATAAATCATCATGGGCCGACCGCGACCGGCGGCGATAACGAGGTCCTCGAGGCCGTCCTGATTCAGATCAGTCCAAGCCACGCCGGGGCCGAGCTGGCTGAGGCGGTTGGGCAGGAGCGGTTGATACGCAAAATCATCAAAGGCTGTTTCACCGTGACCCACCCGCATCGGGCCTCGTGGGGTTTGGATATTCAGTTTTTCAAAATCTTCTTTAAACAGCGCGGGAGGAGTGGCGGCGAAAGGCGCGAGGTACGGGTCGTCGTCGCCCTGGGTAATTTCGTACAGGTGATTGGGTTTCACATTGGGAATGATGCGGCGGGTGAGCTTGCCGTGGTCGCGCCAAATGATTTCAAGTTTTAAGCCCTCGGTTTTATTGCCGGTGCCAAAGACGGCCAATGGATCGCTGCCGGAAGCGTAGCCACCGCCGCTGTGGATTTCCTGTTCCATCGGGGCAAGGCCGTTGGAACTGCCGGGACCGCCGAGGAGCCGTACTTTGGCGCCGATGGCCTGCAGGTTGCCGGGCTGGCCAATGAGGCGCACCGCCACGCGCGGTGCATTGGATTCATTGCGATAAATTTCCAGAGGCTCAATGTTGTTGAAGATAAGATCGAGATCTCCGTCGCCATCAAAATCGGCTTGGGCTAATCCGCCCGAAACGGCTTTGGCGTCAAGTCCCCAATCCTTCGCGGGCATGAATTCAAATGTCATGTCGCCCCGGTTTCGGTAGGCGATATTTCGGGTGGGCAAGGTGGGATAAATAGTGCTCTTGAGAAGGGTGTTGATGGTGGTTTTTCCTTTGATGGCATTCTCGATTTCCGAAGTGGCATCGGCATCCATAAAATCACGGATCATGCCGGTGGCCACGATGAGGTCTTCATAGCCATCCAAATCCACATCGGTAAAGGCCAGACCCCATGACCATTCGGAGGCCTTCACGCCAGCGAACTGCGCGATCTCAGCCCACGTGCCGTCGCCGCGATTGAGGTGCAGGGTGTTTTGCATGATTTGTGGACGGTTGCGGATGAGGCCGATGGCGACATCGGAGGCTTGCATGAACCCCATTTGGGTTTTGCGGCGTTTATGCGATCGGCTGAGCATGTCCGCGGTGATGAAGTCCACATGTCCATCGCGGTTGAGGTCGGTGAAATCGATGCCCATCGAAAATTGGCTGGTGCGGCGCAGGGCGATGGGGTCGATCAGGGTGAAGTTGCCCCGACCGTCGTTGCGCCAAAAGCGATCGGCCCAATCGAAGTCGGCACAAACATAAAGGTCGGGATCGCCATCGCCGTCCACGTCTCGGAATGCAGCTTCGTGGCTGGGGTCTTTGGGCATAGGAATGGGCCGACCCTGTGCATCGCGAAACCGCTGGTCGTTGTCAGTCACTACACGAAAACGGCCCCGGCCGTCATTTAGGTAAAGATGATCTTGCATGTGACTCACGCCGGGAACCAATTTGCTGAAGGTGGGAGTGACGGGCACTTTACGAACAGAAAAAATCTCGAGCCATTCATCTGGCATGGGGCGGCCCGCGCGCCGGGCGGCTTCGCCGAGTTGATGGATGCGCTCCATTTCCTTTGGGCCTAGAGCTTCGCCGGGGGTGCGTTTCAGGAAGGACGTCACGTACAGGTCGAGGTCGCCATCGCCATCCACATCGGCCATGCTGGAGCCCACGCTGCCGGCGCGGTGATTGTACACCCAGCCGATGGCCAAGCTTTCAGTGAAGTTACCCTTGCCATCATTGAGAAAAATAAAATTGCGAGTGTCGCGCACGGACGTGAGGATGAGATCCAAGTCGCGGTCTCCATCCACATCGGAAAACAACGCGCCGCTTAACCGCCAGCCACGGCATGCTACGCCGGCCCGTTCGGTGATGTTTTCAAACTTCCAGTTGCCCCGGTTCAGGTACAACGCGTTGGGCTTTTCCATGCCGCACACGAAGAGATCCGGTAATCCATCGCCATTGATATCACCAGCAGCCAGGCCGGAGTTGCTGGTGTCCCGGATGATTTCGCCGATGATGGCCCGATATTTTCCGCTTGGCATCAGCCCGGTGTCCTTTGGCTGCAGCCGATGAAATCCAGCCCGGCCCTGATCCGGCACGTTCAGGGGCGTTATTTTTATAGCGGGTGCGGCGACCAACAGTGCGTTAAAACAAAGCCACGCGCACAGGCTTTGGGCGAGGGAATGCCGGATTTGGTTCATCGAGGCGGTTGTAACAACCTCAGCGGGAAAAGACAATTCGCTTTATCGAGCCAGCCTTTTCTGTTAACTCAGGCATCGCATGGATGAGGCACCCAACACACGCCCGGGCTGGGGCCCGGCAATAGCGGCCGCAGGCGTGCTGTTGCTGGTGCTTGCCGGATTGTTCAGCCCGATCTTTTCCGGCGAATCCATTCTCCATACCGAAGGTCGTACGGTGGAAGAATGGGATCAGCGTTTTGCTGAAGGAGCTTGGGATGCTCAAGCCGGGTTGGGGGCACCGCGGGGGGGCGCGCAGCCGGGCTTCACCGGATGGTTCCAGTCACTTTGCAAACTCACGCCGGATCCCACGGCGAACTATGCAAATTATTACCCGCTCGCCTGCCTTTTCCTACTGGGGATGGCCGCGTGGTTTTGTTTTCGACAACTGAAATGCAGCGGCCTCATTTGCGGAATAGGTGCTCTGGCCGCAGCGTTGAACGGTGTGTTCCTTTCGCACACGGTGGAATTTTCCGGTGGACTGGCCGTGACCGGTGCGGCCTTATTTGTGGCGCTGGCCATGATCGTTCGGCGCCGTTTGCAATGGCCGGGCGCGCTGGTGGCCGGGCTGGCTTTGGGAATGGGCCTGCTGGAAATAGGCACCGCCGGACTGCCGCTGGTGGGCGCCATTGTAGTGCTGGCGCTTGTGCTGCCACCGGCAGAGGGAGGTCGATTTGCGCAAAAGCGCTTGGCTTGCATAAGCTTGATTCCTATGGCTGCGGCTGCGGTGGCTTGGCCGATTTGGATTTATCCGCAACTCTTCGAACATTCCATCGAGCTGCGTCAGGCCGCGGCTCAAGGGATGGATCTGCTGACTCTTCCCGTGGCCGGCGTGTTTGGCCATCGGTTGGATATGGCGGACAACACCCAACATTGGGGCAACCTGATCGGCAGCCATTCACACGCCTATGCGGGGGCACTCGTATTATTAGTGGCGGCTTGGGCGCTGGCGCACGCGGTGCGCAGGGAGCAAT
>JAPKDK010000024.1 GCA_028872645.1 Verrucomicrobiota bacterium | reverse complement strand
GCGCCGCCGCCGCCGCCGGGAATGCAAATCACCGCACCCCCGCCCGCACCTGCACCCATTGAAGAAGTCGCGCCCCCACCCGCTCCGGTGATCGCTGATCCCGCCGCCACCCCGCCGCCTGCACCGGTTTTGGAAATTGCCCCGCCGCCTGTTGACAACGCCGCCACGGAAATGGCCCCACCGGCTCCCGCTGTCGAAGCTGCCCCGCCCGAACCCGCACCGGTCGTGGAAGAAGCTCCCGCTGAGCCTGCGACCGAACAACTTGCGCTTCAAATCGTGCCGTTGGCGGAACGCGAGCGCGATCCCAAAGGCGGAATTTTACTCACCGAAGATGAGGACATCAGCCTGCGTTATCCCGCCGAGATGTTGCTGAAATCGGATGAAACTTCTGAGTGCTGGAACGGGCTTGAAGAGGATAAATCCATCAAAGACGATGCCCTTCGGCTCTTCGATTTAATTTTGCAGGATGCGATTAACGAAGACGTGGCCGACCTTCACATCAAAGAAGATCACTACATCCATTTCCGGATGAGCCGCGGCTTGCGCGATCGGGATTGGCCCAAGCCCACGCGCAAGTGGATCGAGAGAATTATCTTCCACATGTGCCCCGAGCATTTCGTGGAAAAATTCAAGGAAGATCGCGAGACGGATTTCTCCTATTTCGATCCCAAGTTTGGTCGCTTCCGCGTCAACGTTTTTTCCCAGTGTAGCAAATGGGCGATCGCGATGCGGTACGTCAAAAATAATCTGCCGCCTATCGAAAAACTGGGCATCCATCCCATCTGCCTCCAGCTCGCCGAAGCCAAGCGCGGGCTCACGCTGCTGGCGGGCATCACCGGTTCTGGAAAATCCACCACCATGGCCGCGATGGTGATGCATCTGAATAAAAATTTCCGCAAACACATCATCGCCATTGAGGATCCCGTGGAAATGGTGTTTGAAGATGAACAATGCGTCATCGAACAACGCGAAGTGGGCCTCGACACCATGAGCTTCCAACGCGCTCTCAAGAGCGCTCTGCGCGAAGATCCCGATATGGTGCTGGTGGGCGAGATGCGCGATGCCACCTCCATCGGTGCCGCCATGCGCGCGGCGGATACCGGCGCGATGGTGCTCTCCACCGTGCACACCCGCACCGCAGCCTCGGTGCCGGGCCGCTTGCTGGACTTTTTTCCTGAGGAAGAACGCGAGATGCAGCGCAAGAAATATGCGGAAGTCATCGTGGGCGCCGTCGCCCAGCGCATGTGCCCCACCATCGATGGCGGCATGTGCCCGGCGCAGGAAGTGATGATCGGGACACCGTTGGTGAAACAGAAAATTTTCGATGGCGAGCTCAACCGCCTTCCCGCCTGCATCGATGCCTCGGAGGATGACGGTATGTTTAGCTTCAATCGCTGCATGTATAATTTGGTGGAAGAAGGCAAGATCACCAAAGAGGTTGCGCTGGCCAATGCCACCAGTCCGCAGCAATTGGAGATGTGGTTTCAGGGCATCCAAATCAACACGGGCATCGTATAAAACTCCCTCCATTATATCTTTCGTTTTTCCAAAAAGCCGGTCAACAACTTGACCGGCTTTTTGCTTGACCACGATGGTGAAAAAGTATTCCATCGCGACAGGAGGGATGCTCCTTTGGGAGCGAAGGGAGGTGGAACACTTGACGACTTACCTGAAAAAGGAGGGAGTAGAATTCAAGGATCCGAGCACGGGGGAGGTTTTATCCATACTCGAAGAACTCGAGACACCCGGCACGGAATATCTGAATATTACTCTGCACGACGACGAAGGATGGAAACTCGACGTCTACGAGAATGGCTTCGTGGAATTCTATGACGACCAATACGACAAGCGCGTAGTTGGGAAGCTAGTAACACACGAACGTATCATTCAAATGTGGCGTATGATGCAGGAAGGCAAGCGCGATCAAATCAAGAAACTCTTGAAGCGCAAACCCGAGTCCAGCTTTTAGTCCGGAGGCAACTACTTAGCCAACGCCCGCAGCGTTTGCCCGAGCCAATCGGCCGTCCGCTGCGAGGCGCCTTTGTTTGCCAACACCACCCTCAGCGCGGCGGCGCCCAATGCCTCGCGCTGCGCTAAATCCCCCATTAAAACAGGGATTTTAGCGGCCAATTCCACTTCATCCGCCACTTGGACCGCGCCCTTTGCCGCCAATAATTCCCCCACCACCGCACGGAAATTTTGCATAAATGGCCCAAACACAATCGCCCTCCCCGCCGCCGCCGGCTCAATCGGATTCTGCCCCCCCTGCGCCATGAGGCTTTTACCCATAAACACCACCGTGGCCACGGCGAAGAATGATTTCAATTCGCCCGTGCTATCCACCAGCAACACATCGGGATTTTCTGGCGCGCTCTCCATTGCGGTGCGACGCACCACTATTAATTTTGTGGACTTCAATTGTTCCAGCACCGCACCCGCGCGTTCAAAATGGCGCGGCACCAAAACCAAAAATAAATCCGGAAACTTTTTTCTCCATTGCGGCAATAATTCCGCCAATAAAATTTCTTCCCCTTCAAACGTGCTTCCCGCCACCAATACCGGGGCGTCATCACTCACACCCAATTTGCGCAATAACCCGCGCGCATCTACCACATCCGCACCCGCCTCAAACGCGCCATCAAATTTCAGATTGCCCGTCACCGCGATCGCTTTGGATTCGGTGCCCAATTCAGCTAATCGTTTCGCATCCGCTTCATTGTGAACACCTGCACTTTTCAGTGAGGCAAAGAGTGGCCGGAACAAAAACCCAAACCGACGATAACCGCGAAATGATTTTTCCGAAAGGCGCGCGTTCACCAAATGCATCGGCACGTCGCAGGCCTTCGCCTGCCAAAAAAGATTGGGCCAAATCTCTGCCTCAACCAATATGATGGCGGCGGGGTTCAGCGCGCGGAAGGCCCGCCGCACAAAAGGCAGCCAGTCGACCGGATAATAAATCCGGTGCACGTCCGACGGCAATTTACGCGCTAGCTCGCCCATCCCCGTGGTGGTGGTGGTGGACACCACGAACGTCCAACCCTCCAATTGCCCTCGCAGCTTCTCAACAAGTTGCACCGAAAGATTCGCCTCGCCCACCGAAACCGCATGCAACCACAATACTTTTTTGCCACTCAATTTTTGCTTCAGTCCGCCATATCCGCCAAAGCGTTGCCCGAAGCCTTCGCGCCAATTCCCCCGTCGCAGGAGTTTCCAGAAATAATACGGCGCACTGAGCAGAAAAAAAAAGGGGAAAAGTATGTTATAAAGCAGCCGCATGCGCCGTGGCGTTTTGCCACAAAGTAGGCCGAAGGTCGAGTCACGTGCTGCCGACAGGATGCCGGCAGCATTTTTATCCCTTAAAAGTATAATAGCGATACGACGATGAATACCGGAATCAAAATCGCCGCACTCCAAGCCATATAGCCGAAGAAGCTGGGCATCTTCACTCCGTTTTCCTCCGCAATGGCTTTCACCATAAAGTTGGGCGCATTCCCGATGTAGGTGTTGGCGCCCATGAACACCGCGCCGCAACTGATGGCCAGCAGCGTGGTGCCGACGGATAGGTCAAACATTCCGCCTTCGCCCATTAGTGAGGTGGGATCGCCACCGGCGGTGTTGAAAAATACAACGTACGTCGGTGCATTATCGAGGAAGCTTGAGAGCATGCCGGTGAGCCAAAAATACATCGCGTTGATGGGTTCGTTGGTACTCGTCTGCACCATCAGGATTACGCTCTTGAGTCCTCCGTCCACGCCGGCTTTCAGAATTAACAGCGCCGGAATCATACACACAAAGATGGCAACGAAGAGCTTGGCCACCTCGAGAATCGGTTCCCACGTAAAGCCATTGGCGGCGCGCACATTGGTTTCCTCCTCGCCTTCGGCGGCTACTTCGTGGCCGTGTTCATCCTTTTGCACGCGATACATTGGCGTGATTCGCAGGCTGATGAACACGATGAGAATCAACAATCCATCGCGCACCAAATTTGAGTACGGCACCGTAACGCCGAAGATGTGCACTCCCGTTGCCTCGTCGTGCGTTTTCTGTGCGCGCAACTTGTTTACATCGGCGATCGAATGCAGATGCTCCACGCGCGCAGTGTGATAGGCCGCGTTAGATTCATCGAAGGTTTCGCCTTCGTGGGCTTTCACGAAATCCACGAGCACAGTTTTCTTTTCGCCCATCACCACTTCGGCGGCTTCAATTTTGGGATTCATTTTTTCTGCCACGGAGGCATCCTTAAATTTGCCGTCGCCGAGTGATTTGGAAAACAGAATCGCGCCGATGATGAGGCCCACCATCGCGAAGTTTAGAGCGCCTTCGAGTTTGAGTGGCACTTTCTCGCCGTCATCGGGGGCTTCGCCTTCTTTGCGGAACATCAGTGTATCCACGATGAAGAAAATAATCAGCAACGCCACCGACACCGGCGCCATCACGGGCAGCAGTTTCATCGTCCAGAAAAAATCTACGCCCTTGAGGAAGCCAAGGAACAACGGTGGATCGCCCAGCGGCGTCAGTGAGCCGCCGATATTTGCCACCAGGAAAATGAAAAACACAACGACGTGCACACGATGCTTACGCCAAGCGTTGGCGCGCAGAATGGGCCGGATGAGCAGCATCGCCGCCCCCGTCGTGCCCATCCAACTGGCCAGCACCGTACCGATTAAGAGAATGGCCGTATTCACCATCGGCGAACCGCGCAGTGAACCCTTGAGGCAAATACCGCCCGCGGCAGTAAAGAGTGCCGTCAGCAAAATAATAAACGGCACGTAATCCAGCAGCACAATGTGGAGGATTTCATAAAAGGCATCGCCGCCAAAAGAAGCGAGAAAGGGCACGGCAAACACCGCGATCCAGCCCGCAGCCACTTTGCCATAATGACTATGCCAGAAATGCGCTGCCACTAACGGCCCCAGCGCGATGGAAAGCAGCATACCCGCGAAGGGCAGCACCCACCACACGCTCAGCCCGCCGCCATCCACGCCGTGCGCATGATGCTCGTCGTGTTCGTGCCCGGCGTGGGCTCCTTCAGTTTCGGCGGCCGTTAGGTCCGCCACTCCCGCCAGCAGGAGCAGCAGCCCCAGCCCGCGCATCCAAAGCGTCAGGTTTTTCATGGCAAATGCGGCCATTGGATGGCCGCAATAAGTCGGATTGTTTGTTACCAAAAAATGACGTGCTTGGCAATGCAATTCAGTTTGTTTGCCATTGCAACCCCAAGGCTAAACCGGTACACTCCAGCCAGCAATGGGAGATGAATCCGGCCCAACCGGTGGACGTTAGACCTTCCTGCCTATGAGCCAAATGAGCACATCCCCGCCCAGACGCGCCATGCGCATGGTGCCGTGCGAACGGTGCAACACGCAGACGTTTATCCCGTCTGACACGGGCATGTTTCAATATGCCAACTGCAAAAACTGCGGACACTCGGTGATGACACCCGTGAAGCTGCGGCAGTTTGAACTGCGGGCGGTCATCGGCTCCGGCGGGATGGCAACGGTATTCCGTGCGCGCGATGAGATTCTCGACCGCGATGTGGCGGTGAAACTCATGAAGCCGGAGTTCACGCAGGACGCCAACGCAATGGCCGGCTTCTTCCGCGAAGCGCGCTACCAAGCCTCGCTGAATCACACCCATATTGTGCAGGTTTACAACTACGGCGAAGACGAAGGCCAAAAGTTTCTCGTGATGGAAGTCGCTGACCGTGGCGACCTCGATGCCCTCATCCAAAAACACGGCCGCGTGGACGAGCTTTACGTGCTCGACGTGGGCGTGAAAATTTCTTCCGCACTGGAGTTAGTTGCCAAAAAGGGAATGATGCACCTCGACCTCAAGCCCGATAACATTCTCTACAACATCGACGGCGAACCTAAGCTCACCGACTTCGGCATCGCCCGCCGCACCGACGAAGGCCGCAACCCCGATGGCCTCGTCGGCACGCCATTTTACATCGCCCCCGAACGTGTGGCGCTTGGCAGGCAGGATTTCCGGTCCGATATGTATTCCCTCGGTGCCACTTTGTACCACGCCCTCACCGGACGCGTGCCCTTCGATGCCCCCACCGTGGAGGAAACCGTGTGGATGCACGTGAAGACCCGCCTGCATCCCCCACGCAAACTCGTCAGCAGCGTCAGCAAAGACACCGAAGCCGCTATCCTGCGATCCATGCACAAAGACCCCGAGAAACGCTACGCCAACTTCGAGGACTTCCGCATGGCCCTCGAAGCCTCCCGCAGTCGGTTATTGGTGAAACGCTACGGGTAACCTGCCTTCGGCGACGGATGATGGGGGTGGGGGGATCGATTCCATCAACCAAACAAAACCTCCCTCGACAAAATCGTCCTCACAAACTAACTTCCACCCACAGGCCAGATTAGCTCAGTTGGTAGAGCAGCAGTTTTGTAACCTGCAGGTCACCCGTTCAAGTCGGGTATCTGGCTCCAGTTTTTTAACCGAATTTTCGGGCAAACGGTTTCGGGCTTATGGATATCCCCGATTATCAACTCCTGCGCCGCATCGGCAAGGGCGGCTATGGCGAGGTGTGGCTCGCGCGCGCCCTCACCGGCGAATAACGCGCGCTCAAAATCGTCCGGCGTGATGGCTTCGATGAGAGTGAATCCTGCTTTGCGAGCGGTGGGAGTAGTGAATGGAGAGGAGTAAGTAGTAGGGCTCATGGCGTGTCTTTTCTCTCATTTGCAATCGTGTTATGACACGAATCTTACGCTAATTATTACTGAATCAATTTGTTGCCATACCCATGCCTTAGATGATCCCAAGATTGGTTTTCCCTCGTATTCGCTCCTCCCGGAGAATGATACGCCTTTTTGACGGTCTTGCCATTGGTAGCCCCAAAACCGGCATCCGGCGTTTGTTTTGCCCCGCCGTCAAATGTAGCCAGTTGGCCTTGGCTTCCTCCATCGTTTCGCCCTGCGTCGTTACTGGAAAATCAAGGCAACGGGCGATGCCCCCCCCCATCATTTTGGAATACGGCGCGAATGCTTCGCATAGTTTGAATCTACTCCAAACCACTAGTCAACGCCAGTGACCGTACTATTCTTTGACGCGCGATCACTTCACTGTGGTGATGTATTCCAACAAGTCCGCCATTTGCTGCTTGGTGAGGCCGGCTTCGAGGCCTTCGGGCATGATGGATTTCCCGGCGCTGCGCATGGCCTTCACTTGCGCGCGCGGCAGGAGGCGTTGTTGGCCGAGCGGTAGCTTGATGCGCACGTGCGTGGTGGTTTCCTCGCCGAGCAGGCCCACGATTTCTTCGCCGTCCTGGGTGGCGATGTTGTACGCCACGTAGCTGGCGAGCACTTCACGATTGGGATCGATGAAGTTAGTCAAAATCTTTTCGCGTCCGGTCGTTTTGATCGTCACCAAATCCGGCCCCAGCGCGAAGCCTTCCTTGCCGTGCTTGTGGCAGATCGCGCAACGACCCGTGAAAATCACCTTCCCCTTCGCCGCATCACCTTTCAACGCCAGCGCAGGCAAAAACTCCTTCACCACCTCTGCGCGTGACTTGGCCTTAGCCGGTACGCCAAAAACCGCGACTGCCCGCGCGCGCAACTTGGCATCCTTTTGCCCACGCAAAACATTGATTGTCGCCGCCGGAATATCACCTTTCGCCACGCCATTTTCATCGATCGCCGCAAGCAACGCTGCCACTCGTTCGGGGCGCGTCACCATCGCCGCCAGAATCTCCGCGCGCACGCGGCCCGATGCTTTTGGCCCCTTCGGCCACAATGCCAGCAAATCTTCCGCCACTTGCGCCTCGCGATACTGCGCCAACGTCCGCACCACCGCCACACGCACGGCATCCGATTCGCGTTGGCGTGCCACACCCGCCAAGGTTGGCCCGGCCGAGGCATAGCCGCGCCGCGCCACCAACTGCATTGCGGGAATCAACTCCGCATCAGATTTTTGAGCCACCGACAATGTCATCCAGCGCCGCGCCTCCTTTTCCAGCGCGGGTAATGGCCCTGCCGCTTTGCCGAGCGCGTTAACCCACGCGATGGTTTCAGCATTGGGCGGCCGCCGCGCAATCACCCGCATCGCCTGGCCCACTTCGTGCGGCTGATTGCGCCGTCCGATGAGCTTAAGCAACTCGAGCTTCGCGGTGGCGGAAGTTCCGGAGTCAAGGGTCATCGCTACAAACAAATCGCCAGGTTTGGCGGTGAGCGCGTTCATCACCGCCGCTTCATTCCAGCGATTGCCCTTGGCACGGCCTAGCGCAATGGCCAACGCCAAAGTTTTTTCATCACTATTGGGAAGGCGCGAAGCCGTGAGCGCAAATTGAAATCGCACCGCCGCCGATGGGTGATCCGACTGTGCCATAACCGCCGAGATCACTTTTTCATTTTCCAAAAAGTCATTCGCCAAAATTAACCCTTGAACGCGCGGTTGCGCTGCACCGGTTTCCAGCACTCGCAATACGTGATGGGATTCGAGCGCGCCCAAGCCTCGCAACGCCCACAACGCCTGAATGCGGCTGGCGGGGTCTAAAGGAGTTGCGAGCAACTTTTCCAACGCGAGGACGATGAACTTGTCCTGCCGCTCGTAAATCAATCGCGCGGCCGTATCGCGTGTCCAGCCATTCGGGCTTGCCAGCGCGTCGACCAGTTCTTCGGACGTCATTGCGCCGGGCAACTTGCGTTTGGGTGGTTTGAATCCCTTGGGCGCAATGCGCCAAATGCGCCCGCGATTGTTTCCGCTGTTCAAATCGAGATGTTTCTTGATCGACAATGGAATGGACCACGGGTGCTCGATGGTTTCACGGTACATATCGGCCACGTAGAGGCAGCCATCGGGCGCGTTGGCGAATTGCACGGGGCGAAACCAGTTGTCCGTCGAGGCAATGAACTCGCGCTTTTGCTCATCCTTCGGCCGCACGGCGATGGGTTGCACGCCTTTGTATTGCAACAGTTTGCGATGAATAAGATTGCTGCCGGCATCGGCGATGAATGCGTTGCCCCGAAAAGTTTTGCCCAACGCGTCGCCGCGATAAATGGTGATGCCCGTGGCCGCCGTGAAATAGCCGGACACGCGGCCGCCGCCTTCCACCGGCCCGCGCACGGCCTTGGCAATGCGCCAGCGCGTGCGCACGATGCGCCACGGCTCGTCGGGGCTCAGCCGAAACACCGCCGCCGCCGCGCCATCCGCCGCCACGCCCACCCGCTGGCTGGGCAGCGCGTAATGCGGATTGCTCCCCGCGTAGCGCGCGGGATAAATGATGGCCTGAATGTGGCTGCCGTTGCTGCAGACAAACTTGCGCCCGAAATCATCGAAGGTCATCCCGTGCTGCGCCGTGCTGCTTTCGGTGCGGAATTCATGTGTGCGCGGGTCGAAGGAAAAATCGCGCCCACGCAGGCTCACCGGTTTGCCGTCCGTCCCCGGCTGCGTAATGTCGCCACCGTTAGACGCGGTGGCTCCGTGAATGCGATTGTCCAATCCCCAGCGAAGGCTGTTGAAAATCCCCTGCACATTCAGCCGCGCTTTGCCGAAGCCGGTGTAGATTTTTTTCTGTGTGTCCGAAACGCCATCGCCATTCGTATCCTTGAAAAAAAACAAATCCGGCGTCACTCCCACGTACACACCGCCGTTGCTGCAAAACAACGCCGTCGGCCACGCCAGTCCCTTTGCGAAAATCGTCGATTGGTCAAACCGACCGTCGCCATTCGTATCCACCAACCGCCGCACGCGCCCGAGTTTTTCGTGTTGGCGCTCCGAATAGCCAATCATCTCCACTACAAACATCCGCCCGAACTCATCAAAACACATCGCCACCGGATCCGCCACCAACGGCTCCGCCGCCGCCAATTGCAATTCGATTCCCTCCTTAACCGTGAACGTCTTGCGCGCATCCTTCGCCGCCGTAAACGGAATGCGCGGCAATTCATTCGGATCGGGCACCGGCTCAGCAGCGGAAAGTGCAAACGCAAGGGAAACAAAAAAGAAGGTCAACTTCATGAGAGTAGGATAAGCAAAAAGTGAAAAGTCGAAAGCCAAAAATTTGGACCACCAAGACGCCAAGGATTGTGGGTAGGGCGCGCGGCCGGCATCTTGCCGGCCGCACATTACCTCCCAAGGACATCTTCGCGTCTTGGCGGTTCAACCCATTTTCCAATTATCTCATTGCCAACCGCTTGCGTTCAGCGACACTCGCCGTATGAATACCACCCTTTCCCGCCGTCGTTTTTTGATCTCAACTTCCACTGCGCTTGGCACGGGGGCTTTGTTTCACGAAACACAAGCGGCGGAGGCCGAGCCGATTATTGATATTCACCAGCACACGCACTACCACGGGCGCACGGATGCGCAGATGCTCAAGCATCAGCGGGCGATGGGGGTGACGACGACCATTTTGCTGCCGGCTGGCAAGCCGGTGAATCGTGCGTCCACCCACAACGGCAAAAGCAACGGGCTCGCCGCCAAGACGGGCGGCAACGAAACGGTGCAAGCGATGGCGAAGCGACACCCGAAGGAGTTTTTGTTTGGCGCCAATGAAGTGCCGGACTTGCCGGACATGCAAAAGGAGCTGGAAAAGTATCTCAAGGCAGACGCGGTGATTATTGGCGAGCAGAAATTCAAGGTGCCGTGCGATTCAAAATTTGTGTGGGCCGTGGCTGAGATGGCGCAGGAATTTGACGTTCCCATGCTGCTGCATTTTCAACACAACACGTACAACCTCGGCATCGAAAATTTTCACAAAACGCTGGAGAAATTCCCGAAGGTCAATTTCATCGGCCACGCGCAAGCGTGGTGGGGTAACATTGACAAAAAGCACATACAAAAAATCAATTACCCGCAAGGCAAAGTCACCCCCGGCGGCACCACCGACAAGTTGCTCTCCAACTACGAAAATATGTTCGGCGATCTTTCTGCCGGTTCGGGCTTGAATGCGCTCATCCGCGACGAGGCGCACACCAAGGAATTTTTCGATCGCCATCAAAACCAGCTCCTCTACGGCAGTGACTGCGCCGACTCCATCGGCCGCGGCCCCGGCTGCCAAGGCAGCCGCACCATCGCCGCCGTGAGACGCATCAGCAAAACCAAGAAGATTGAGCGAAAACTGCTCTTCGAAAACTCTAAAAAACTCTTCAAGCTGTAGAGGCTAAAGCAGCTCCCGCACCACCGAGCCTTCGGGAAGCATGCGCATTTGGCGGCCTTGCGCGACAAATTCGGCTTTCGGATCGAGGCCGAGCACATGATAGACCGTCGCCGCAAAGTCGGCGATGGATACGGGCCGATCAACCGGCACCGCGCCGTGCTTGTCGCTGGCCCCAATTACCCGGCCGGTCTGGATGCCACCGCCACCCATCGTCAGGCTGAAACAACTGGCCCAGTGATCGCGGCCCGGCCCACGCTTGTCCTGGTTGAGCTTGGGGGTGCGACCGAATTCGCCAGCCGTGATCACCAGCGTGGTGTCGAGCATCCCCCGGTCATCCAGATCATTGAGCAGCGCTGAATAAGCTGTGTCGTAGATCGGTAGTTGTTGGTCAAGGTGCTGGAAAATCCCCCAGTGATGATCCCACGCGTAAATGCCCGTATCCTTGTAGCCTTGAATGGTAACAAACCGCACACCGGCCTCAACCAGTCGGCGAGCCAACAACATCCCCTGCCCCACGTTGTTGCGCCCGTAAGTATCGCGCAGCGCGGCCGGTTCGTTCGAAAGATCAAACGCCCGCTTAGCCTTGGTGGAGGTGGCCAAACTTAAGGCCTGTTCGGTAAAGGCATTGTGCTCTTGAGCAAACCCCAGCTGTTGCTCGGCGTTCGCCTGAAATCGATCCAGCGATTTTAACAGATGCGCGCGACCGGACAGCCGGCTGACATCCACCCCTTCGGCCGCATCAAACGTCGGCACGGAAAAGTTGGCGGCATTGGGATCGTCCTTGATAAGAAAGGGATCATGGGTGCGGCCAAGATATCCACCGTAGCCCGGGGCACTGTGGGCCGGATGCTTCATGTCCCCCAAATGCACAAAGGGAGGAACCGGCGAGTGCTGTTTTTGTTGCCGGCTCAACACCGCGCCTATGCCCGGCGCCTGCAGATTCTTGTCGCGTGGGCTGCCACACATAATGTCCACATCCCCTTCCCCATGTTTGGAGCAGAAGGAGTGCATGGAGCGGATCAGGGAAAATTTATCGGCGCACTTGCCCAGCTTCGGCAATTGATCGCTCAGGTGTAGTCCGGGGATATTCGTGCGGGCCGGATTATATTTGCCGCGGATTTCCGACGGTGCGTCCGGCTTCAGATCATACATGTCGAGATGGCTCGCGCCCCCCTGTAGAAACATGAAGATGACATTAATCTGCTTTCGACCGCCACTGGCCTTTTCATTGGCTAAGACTTCAGGCAACGACAGTCCCAACGGAGAGATTGCCCCAAGGGACAAGCCACCCATCCTGAAAAAATCCCGGCGATTGAATGCCATCACTTTTATTGTAAGCGATCGTAATGATCTTCGCAAACCTGAAAGGTAAAACCCGACAGATTAATCCTTCATAATCGAGCGATATACAGCTTGCTTGAATCCTTCCACAAACCCGTTGTCCGTTGGCACCTTTTGAGTCATGCCAATCAGGATAAGCTTATTAGCCGGATCAATCTGAAAGGTGGTTGAAGCATATCCTCCCCAATTATACGCACCCTTACCTGCCCCCTTGGGATCTCCCTTAAGGCGCACCCTAAAACCTAAACCAAAAGCAGCGTTCGGTCCCATTGTAATCCCTTTTACCCCTTCGGCACTCAGGTTCATTTGTTGAACTGAAGATTCTTTAAGTAGACGGATCTTTCCTAGTTCACCTCCGTTAAGCAGCATCTGGCAAAACCGCAGATAATCGCGCGTACTAGAGGTCAACCCGCCTCCGCCAGACTCCCAAACAGCCGGACGAACAAACCGACTACGACTCGGATGATCTGATACATTGCGTTTACCTGCAGCCCAAGTGTAAGTAACAGTAAAACGTGAGTGCTTATCTTTAAGCACATGAAACGAACTGTCTTTCATGTTGAGTGGCTTAAAAATACGTTCCGCAAAAAACTCACTCAGCTTTTTCCCTGAAACAACTTCCACTAAACGCCCAAGAACATCAGTACTAAGACTATAACGCCAAACCTCACCGGGGTGCGACACCAAGGGTATGGGCCCTAGCACATCCACAAGATCCTTATTAGTGTGATTATTGTTCATTGGATTTGCCTTGCGATACATCTGGTCCACCGGATGATCACCAAATATACCGTAGGTCAACCCGGAGGAATGAGAGAGTAAATGACGGACAGTGATCGGTCTTTTGGCCTTAGTATGTTTGCCGTCCTTGGAATACACCCGTGGATTCTTGAATTTTGGCAAATAATTAGCAACGGGATCATCCAGTTTCATTTTCCCTTGTTCAATCAGGATCATCACCGCAACTGAGGTAATCGGCTTAGTCATCGAATAAATCCGGAAGATAGAATCCTTCTTCATCAGCTTACCCCCTTCGACATCCGCATGACCAGCCGCTTCAAAGTGCACAATCTCGCCTTTGTACAACACCAGAGATACAGCGCCAGCAATCCGATTATCCTTAATCTGTTGAGCTATGTAATCGCTGACGGGCTTGAGCTGCTTTGGCGCAGCCATAAGGGTTTGGAGACCTATGCTCAGTGTGAGCAAATAAAGGATGGATGTTTTTTTCATGAGTAAAAATAATACGTCATCAACTGAGCGGAAGTTACCGAAAATAAACCTGAGCGACAATTACCGACTTTTAGATAACCATAAAACCTAATTGATTAATTTATTCTTTCAGGCCAACCCCCACAACTTGGACAGCTCTGCCCGGGTTTAAAGACATAGATACTTGCGCAATAAGGACATTTGGTCGGTCGGTTCGGGTCAAAGCCCAGGCCCAACTCAGGCCTTTCAGAACGCAAACGAAGCGACGTGGCAACTAGCCAATTGCATACGTGTTTAAAATTCACTCCAATCATCCTTGGCAGCGTTATTATCCCTTGATTTGTATAAATCTTTACCGATTTAGGCTGATAAGTAACCTCCTTATCATAACCCAATCCAGCCGTATAAGAAATGCCGATGAGGTCACGACCATGAATATCAAAGAACACTTTCTCCTCTAATTTGGATGTGTTTCTGCGGGATCGTTTTTTAATTAATCTCAGCCGATCAGCTTTAACCGAGAACTCCCAATCAGGCTTCTTTTCTTCATGCCCATAAAACCAACATTCGCGAATATGATTCCTATGCGATTCAAATGCTAACAGGAATAAGGAGGGTGGGAAAAATACGTAGATCAAAAGCCACTGCCAAATTGGTGTAACACCATCAGCTGCCTTTACTTCTCGTGATAATGAAAACCCGTCCAAAATATCATTTATTTCCCAGCCTTTTTGCAAAAGAGCTTCTCGGCTGTCTTTCTCAACAAAGTCTTTTTGCAGGGCCATTAAGGGGCGACCGCCATACCAGGTAACCAAATGTTCCTTGATATTTTTTTTGGATTTCTTCTGCTCTGTATCAAGCATTTCAACCAACACGAGTTGCTGCTGGTGCAAGCTCTCAAACAGATCAAAGATAAGGTTTTCAGCAGCTTCTTTGGAAGGAGGGACATGATGCGCTTCTGCTAACACAACGTCACTTGCTCCATAAACTTTTAATATTAATTGGTGTTTAAATTTGTAAAATCGAACCCCCTTGCCAAAGGCCAAACTAACCATACCGCCAAACCCTTCAGCCCCAGCCTCACCATCATCCGCAATACAGGCTAAAATTATGGCTAAAATCAATGCACACGGGAGAAATAAAATAAATAATAGAATGAAGAGGGGTAGTTCTATAAATGCCATCCACCGAAAATCTTTGAGCCGGACATGCTCCAGAACCATATGAGTTGCCTCTGGTATATTCCCGCCGATCAACTCCTTAATCCCCATTTGCTGAGTTTTGTAAGAATCTGCCGGCGGAATCTGTGGCGGCAATTTTTGCTGAAAATCTTGTGGTTTTAAATTACCGATAAGTTGACTCAGAGGAATCCATTCATCCACCCCCTCATGGCTGGCTAAATCATCAGGCAACAGTAAACCTTTTTTCAGGTATTCATTCACCTGATTCGGAGTATATGGACCGCTGGGTTTATCACCTCGGGCAATAAAAATCTGTATTGAATCTGCCACTTCAGTTATTTCAGCATAATCCTCTAACCTGAATTCGTTTTTTGTTTCTTTGGAATCCTCTTGGCCTTCAACTTTAGCTTCTTCTGCTGCCTTGCGCCGCTCTTTGAGTTTCTGCTTAAACCAGTCATTAACCACCCAAAACCCAATAATCAGAGCGAACGGCAAAACAGACCAGAAGAATATCCAATTTCCCAATGCATCGGGTGACATGCCAGCCAAAAGAAACAAGTTGAAATCCCAGAGCATAATTAAAGGCGCAGGACAAATATAAAAGTTTCTTATATCTGTCCATCAAAATCAACTTAAGGGCCATCTTCTCTTAACACTAAATCAATCGCACGATATGCCGCCTCGCGCATATCTTTCGGGAAGTTGTGGTTATAATCCGGATGCTTAATAACCAGACCCTTTTCATTACCCAATAATTTGTAAATGGGCCGTGCGGCTTTGGCGCAAGTGTCTACGCTCTTCCACCGAAAATTTGAATCGCGCAAGGGCGCGTGCACGAAGAACGGGCGGGGCGCCAGTGCGCCAAGCAGCTCGGGGAAGTCAAAAGGTATTTCCTTCGTGCGACCGCGATAATCCGACAGGCGCGGCATATAACGAATCTGGCACCACCCTCGGCCAAAGAACCAGTTGCGCTCCGCTCCATCGTAATAATCCGGGTACGCATCGAAGCCGCAACTGCTGGCCAAAACGGTGATGCGTTTATCAAACACCGCTGTATAAATTGCATTGTGCCCACCCAGTGAATGGCCGATGGCGCCGAAGCCGCGCGTGGCGTCGACGTATGGCAGCGTTGCCAGCAAATCCAACGCGCGGGTGTTGTCGTAAATCGCCTTCATCGTGCCGCTCACGTAACCGAGCTTGCCGAGGTTCGGCCAATAGTTGGCGAGATGCGTGTACGCCGGCGAAATGGTCACATACCCGCGCTCGGCCAGTTCCGCGGCATAAGCCCGCCCCTCACGCCCACCGAGGCCGACCACCACTTTGTGCCCCACTTTGTTGTCGGTCGGATGCAAACACAGTACCGCCGGTGCCTTGGCGCCCTTGACGATAAACACCGATTTCGGAATGCAAAGATAAGCCGGCGTGCGCGAGCCGGGCTCAGATTGAAACGTGATGAGTTGTCGGAAATATTTTCCCGCGTCCACTTCCTCCTCCACCTTCACATCCAGCCGCACCCGCCGCGCCTTCCCCGGCAACGGCCCCATCACCGTCACCATCCCCTTCAAAACCTCCGCCCGCCGCAGTTCCCAATCCGCCGGAGTCTTCACCGGTTGCACTACGCCCTTGGCATCGCGGAATTGCAGAAGGTTTAACCGGTCCAACCGCTCGGCGGCGAAGAGGGTCGTTGAAACGAACAGGGCCGCGAAGAAAATCAAACAACGGTTCATGCCCAAGTGTGGCATGAGGCAAGAGACTGGCAAGGCGAATTGTGCTGCCGGCATCTTACCGGCTGCACGTTAGCGCGCCGTCCACTCCAGCATCCGCTCGATGGGGAGCTTGGCACGTTGGATGATTTCGGGGGGGATTTCCACTTGCGGGCTGAGGTCGCGCATGCAGTTTCGCACTTTTTCGAGGGTGTTCATTTTCATGAAGTGGCACTCGTTGCAGGCGCATTTTTCGGTGGGAGCGGGGATGAATTTTTTGTCGGGGCATTCCTTTTCCAACCGATGCAGCATGCCAGCCTCAGTGGCAATAATGACGGCGTCACTCTCGATGGCCCGACAGTAGTGCACCATTTTTTCGGTGGAACACACTTCGTCGGCGAGGATGCGGACGGCCTTGGTGCACTCGGGGTGGGCGACAACAGGGGCGTCGGGATATTCGTTACGGATTTTGGTGATGGCGGCGTGCGTCCACTCGACGTGCACGTAACAGTTGCCCTCCCAAAGCGTCATCGGTCGGCCGGTTTGTTCCATCACCCATTGGCCTAGATTTTCGTCTGGCACGAATAGCAAATCCTTTTCGGGCGGACATTGCTCGACGATTTTTTGGGCGTTGCCACTGGTGCAAATGACATCGGATAGCGCCTTCACTTCGGCGCTGCAGTTCACATATGTGACGGTGAAAAAATTCGGGTTCGTGGCCTGCAGTTCGCGCAGTTTGTCGGGCGGACAACTCTCTTCCAACGAACAGCCCGCATCACGATCGGGAAGGATGACAGTTTTTTCGGGCGAAAGTATCTTGGCCGTCTCGGCCATAAAATGCACACCGCAGAAAACGATGACGTCCGCATCCGTGGCGGCCGCCTGTTGGGCGAGCCCCAGCGAATCGCCCACGTAATCGCCGATATCCTGAATTTCCGGCACTTGATAATTGTGCACGAGGATGATGGCGTTGAGCTGTTGCTTTAGCTCGGCGATTTCCAGCGACAACGCATCGGTGGGGGTTGCAGTCATAACCATGGGCGACAGCATAAAGCCATCATGCCAAGTCGTCAATTTCGCGTGGATAAAAATAGTTTCCCAATTCGCGGTGCGCGGTTAAACTCCCTCCACCCTACGCGCCCGAAGTTTGAAAAATCGGGATGAAAGTCCATTGCCCATTGCCTGCGTCCCATCGCAAGGCCACGTTTGACCGGATTTATTCGGAGCTCGCGCTGCATCAGGCGGTGATTCGGGTGTATTCCAAGCCGCTCTTCACGTGGCGCAAGGCGTTGGGGCGCTCGCACGATGAACGCACGCTGTACGATTTCGCGGCCGACTCGCTGCGGAATATCTCGCAACTGCACCAGCGGTTGGCCCGGCGGCAGTTCAGCTACCGCCCGGGCATCGAGCTGAAGTTCAATACCAACGGCAAGGAGCGCACGCTTTATCTTTACCCATGGGAGGAGCGCATCGTGGACCTCATGCTCTATCGTGAGCTGACGAAATATTTTCACGGCGTTTACGAGCCGAGCTGTTACGCCTATCGCATGGGCAGTCACGGCGTGGATAGCTGCCAGAATCGCGTGGAAGCGCTCGTGCGCCAGATGCCGCGCCCGCTCTATTTTGTGAAACGCGATGTGGCGGATTTTTTTCCAACCATCAATCACGAGCGACTGCTGGAACTGCTCGCGCAATGGATTGAGCCGGACGATTTTCTTTTCAAGCTGCTGCGCCAACGGATTGAGTTTGAGGTGGTGCACGGCGAGGAAGTGGTGACGCATCGGCGGGGCATCGCCTTTGGCACGGCTATCGCGTGTTTCTTTGCCAACCTTTACCTCACGCCATTGGACCGCCGCATGAGCCGATTGGGGGGTGTGAAATATTTTCGGTACGCCGATGACTTGCTGGCTTTTTCAAACAACCGCGACAGCGCGATGCGGGCCGGGGAGGTGATGGGCGAGGCGTTTGAGGAATTGCGCGTGGCGAGCAAGCCGAAGGCACACCGCGATTTTTTCTTTGGCCGCACCGCTGGGCACACCGATGGCGCCTTCGAGGCGTGTGACCGGTTTCAGCATTTGGGGCTGGAGTTTCGCAGCGACGGCAGCGTGGGCATGGCGCGTGAAAAGGGGCGCAAGATTCGCAATCTGTTTCGGTTTGCCTTCCGCCGCAAGCAAAAGCGTTTTCGCAAAACACGCCAGCCGATGGCGCGCGCGCAACTGGCGGTGGACATCGCGCGCGATGTGGTGGAGAATGGATTCCGCTCCGTGGCCATCATCGATTATTATTTGAAGCACGTGAATGACGAGGCGCAACTGCGCGCGCTGGACCGTTGGCTGGCGGAGGAAATCCTCGCGGTTGCTTTCCAGAATGGCCACAAGAAAGGCAACTTCCGCAAGCTGCCCTTCCGGCGGTTGCGGGCAATGGGGTTGCCCAGTTTGCGGCACCGGCGGCGGCTCCTGCGACACGGGCATTTGGAATCGTCATTCTTCCAGATGCGAACAGAAAATTTGATCGCGCAGCAGCAAAGGCGGCTGCCATCGGCCCGGCGGGAAACCGGCGGGACCGATTCCCTCCAAACCGGGAAGCACAGGCAAACAAAGCTCGTGAGGGAGAGCGCCAAGTGTTGACCGGCATTAGTGAAATCGACGCACATCCAAAGGATGTGGCGCGGTGGAAGCCCCACATCCTTTGGATGTGAATGCTAAAGCCCGCCGAGGCTTGCCCCGTGTTCCGCGAGGAATGTGGGATGCTCGTCCGGCTCGTCCGCCACCTTGGTTGGCGCCGATGGAACGCCACCAACCAAGGTGGCGGCCCA
>JAPKDK010000252.1 GCA_028872645.1 Verrucomicrobiota bacterium | reverse complement strand
ACGTACACCCTTTCCAACACCAACGAAATGGCCGTGCGCCACATCAGCCGCGCCTACGATTTCTGGCCCCGTTTCACCGGCCACATCCTCTCGCACGAAGTGGGCGCCTTAAAACCCAACCCAAAAATCTACGAAATCTTCGAGCAAACCACCGGTTGCCAAGGCAACGAAATTCTCTACCTCGATGACCTTCCCGAAAACACCGCCGCCGCCGCAGCGCGCGGTTGGCACGTTATTGAGCATCGGAATGGAATTGAAACTACCGAGGCCTTCGAACGCCTTGGGGTTTTGTGCTAGCTATTTCTTATTCAAGTTGCGGTTGAGTTGCTTGAAGTTTCCTTCTTCGCAGCACTGGACGTAGCCTTCAGCGATTCGTTTTAGCTTTTCCCATTCACGGCGGATAGCGCGGGCTTCGCGTTGGTTGATTTTGGAATCAGAGGCGGCGCTGGCGACAGTCGAGAGAAGGTCGGCAAATTGTTTAATGACTTTGCTAGTGGCGGGAGCAAGGCGTTGCGCGCTTTCGCCATTGCTGGCAGCCACGGCGTTGCCGACGTAAAAGCCGCCAGTTTCTTCGCATAACCAATGGATGACGCGCGGGTCGCCGGTGGCGTTGTATAGTGAAAGGGCGCGGTCGAGGGGATTGGGGATTCCGCTGGCGGAGCCGGTGTCGGGCGCCTCGGCCCACTTGTAAACGGTGGACGGGGAGAGGTGCATTTCATTGGCGATGATTGGGACGGAGGAGTCTTTGAAAACGCGTTTGAGAAGTCGGTGGGATTTCATCGCCGGAAGTATAGCAAATTCGATTTGCGCTTGGGTACTGTAAAGTTGAGGAAAGTTTATAGTAGGGTCGGCGGCGTGTGGGCACAAAAAAACGGGGCCGGCGAACCGGCCCCGTTGTGATTATTTTGCCTGTGATTTACATGTGATCGTGGCCGTGGTCGGCAGCGCCGCCGGGCGCTTCCTTCTCGGGCACGTCAGTGATGAGGCACTCGGTGGTGAGCAACAGGGCCGCGATGGACGCGGCGTTCTGCAGCGCACTGCGGGTGACTTTGGCGGGGTCGACGACGCCGGCCTTGAGGAGGTCGGTATATTTGTCGGCAGCCACGTCGTAGCCAATGTTGCCTTTGCGGGCAAGCACTTCCTGAACAACCACCGCGCCTTCAACGCCAGCGTTGTCGGTCAGCGCGCGTAGCGGGGATTCGAGCGCGTGCAGGACGATGTCCACGCCGATTTGCTCGTCGCCTCCGAGGCTGAGTTTCCTGATGGCTGGGAGACAGCGCAGCAATGCCACACCACCGCCGGGCACGATGCCTTCTTCGACGGCTGCACGGGTAGCGTGCAGGGCGTCTTCGACGCGTGCTTTTTTCTCCTTCATCTCGGACTCCGTCGCGGCGCCCACGTTGATGACGGCCACACCGCCGGCGAGCTTGGCGAGGCGCTCTTGGAGCTTCTCGCGGTCGTAATCGCTAGTGGTTTCTTCGATCTGACGACGGATCTGATCGATGCGTCCTTTGATCTCTTTGGCTTTGCCACCGCCATCGATGATGATGGTGTTTTCTTTTTCCACAACCAAGCTGGTCACGGTGCCGAGATCGCCGACTTCGATGCCTTCGAGTTTCACGCCGAGGTCTTCGGTGATGAACTTGCCGCCGGTGAGGATGGCAATGTCTTCCATCATCGCCTTGCGACGATCGCCAAAGCCGGGGGCTTTCACTGCAACCACCTTGAGCGTGCCGCGCAAACGATTCACCACGAGGGTGGCCAGCGCTTCGCCTTCGACGTCTTCAGCCACGATCAGCAACGGCTTGTTGCCAGCCGCCACAACCTTCTCGAGGATGGGCTGGATGTCCTTCACGTTGCTGACCTTCTTCTCGTACAGCAGCACGTAGGCGTCTTCGTATTTGGCGACTTGGCTGTCCGCATCGGTCATGAAGTACGGCGAGAGGTAACCCTTGTCGAACTGCATACCTTCGACCACCTCAAGAGTTGTCTCGATGGAACGAGCTTCCTCAACGGTGATGGTGCCATCCTTGCCGACTTGGTCCATCGCGTCGGCGATGATTTCGCCGATGGTGGTTTCCCAGTTGGCGGACACAGTGGCGACCTGTTTAATCTCAGACTTGCTGGTGACCTTTTGGGAGATCTTGGCAAGCTGAGCCACGGCGACGTTCACGGCCTTTTGCACACCGCGCTGGATGTGAATCGGACTCGCACCGGCCGTCACACTGCGAAGGCCTTCGCGATAGATGGCCTCGGCGAGCACGGTGGCGGTGGTGGTTCCGTCGCCGGCCACGTCGCTGGTTTTGCTGGCGGTCTCGCGGACCATTTGCGCGCCCATATTTTCAAATGGGCATTCCAGTTCGATCTCCTTGGCCACGGTGACACCATCTTTGGTGGCGGTGGGGGAGCCGAATTTTTTATCGATGAGTACGTTGCGGCCTTTGGGGCCGAGCGTGACTTTCACCGCTTTGGCGAGTTTTTCAACACCGCGCAGGATTGCCTGGCGGGCTTTTTCGTCGAATACAAGTTGTTTGGCTGACATGTTTTTCTTTCTTTAAATAATAGGGGTTAGCCGACGATTGCCAGAATGTCATCCTGGTTCAGGATTTTGTATTCCTTGCCGTCGAGTTTGATTTCTGTACCGCCGTACTTGTTGGTCAAGATGATGTCGCCCTTCTTTACTTCGAAAGGAACTTTCTTGCCGTTGTCGTCCGTCCTGCCGGTGCCCAGCGCGATGACTTTGCTTTCCTGCGGTTTTTCTTTCGCGGAATCGGGGATAATGATTCCGCCCTTTTTCACTTCGGCCTCTTCAACCGGTTCCACTAGGATCCGATCGCCAAGGGGTTTAATCTTTAGTGCCATGGTTTTTCTGTGTTTTTTTGTTTTGGGTTGATGTGACTGAAACCCCTGCGACACCCGCCGCAGGAAATTTATACTTTCTCTTCTTCTACGACCTCGGCGTCGACCACCGGGCCTTCGTCCTTTTTCTCAGAATCTTCGCCACCCTCCGGTTGTCCGCCTTCGGCTTGCTCAGCCTCCGTGGTGGCTTTGTAAACTTCAGCGCCAGCCGTTTGCATGGCTTCCTGCAATTTTTCGTTGGCGGCTTTGATGGCTTCCAAGTCGTCGCCCGCCAGTATTTCCTTCAACGCTTCCGTGGCCTTTTCGAGATTAGCCTTAGTGTCATCGGAAAGTTTCTCAGCGTTTTCTTTCAGCAACTTCTCGGCGGCGTACACGCCGGTGTCGGCTTGGTTGCGGGCTTCCACTTGTTCCTGGCGTTCCTTGTCCGCGTCGGCGTTTTCTTCAGCTTCGCGTTTCATTTGCTCGATTTCGTCATCTGACAAACCGCTGGAATCTTTGATGGTAATTTTTTGTTCCTTGCCCGTTTTCTTATCCTTGGCACTCACGTGGAGGATACCGTTGGCGTCGATGTCGAAACTAACTTCAATTTGCGGCATCCCGCGTGGAGCGGAGTCAATGCCGTCCAGTTTGAAATTGCCGAGCTTTTTATTGTCACTCGCCATCGGGCGTTCACCTTGGAACACCACTACATCCACCGCTGGTTGATTGTCTGCCGCAGTCGAGAAAACATTGGATTTCTTCGCCGGCACCGTCGTGTTGCGCTCGATGAGTTTGGTGAAAATGCCGCCCTCGGTTTCGATGCCGAGTGAAAGAGGCGTTACGTCCAGCAACAAAACACTGTCCAAGCCCTCTTCTTTATTCAGCACACCGCCTTGGATTGCTGCGCCGATGGCCACCACTTCGTCGGGGTTCACGCCTTGATTGGGTTGTTTGCCGAGCAACGCCTTGGCGGTATCCACTACGCGGGGCATACGGGTCATACCGCCCACGAGCACGAGCTCGTCAATTTGGCCGGAGCTGAGTTCCGCGTCACGCATACACGCCTTCACCGGAGCGGTGGTGCGCTCGAACAAATTGTCCGTGAGCTGTTCCAGCTTCGCGCGGGTGAGTTCTACCTTGATGTGTTTCGGCCCGGATTGATCCGCCGTGATGAACGGCAAACTAATTTCGTAAGTCTGTGTGCTGGAAAGAGCGATCTTCGCCTTCTCGGCTTCTTCCTTGATGCGCTGCATTGCATCCGGTTGGCCGGTGAGATCGATGCTGCTTTCGCTTTTGAATTCCGCCGCTACCCAATCGATGATCGCGTTGTCCCAATCATCGCCGCCGAGATGGGTGTCGCCGT
>JAPKDK010000251.1 GCA_028872645.1 Verrucomicrobiota bacterium | reverse complement strand
TGACGCGACCACCTCCGGATTCTCTTCCGCGACGTTCTTCGTCTCGCCAACGTCCTCGTTCAGATTGTAGAGCCACGGCGGCGCCGTTTTCGGTTTCGTCGCCAACAGCGCTTCCTTCGGCAATTTTCCTGCCCAACGCTCGCTCGGCGCGCGAAGGTGTAGCTTCCACTTTCCCTGGCGTACTGCCGACAGCTGGCCGTCTCGGACGTAATAGAAAAATGCATCGTACTCAGAGCGGGCGCCAGGCTTGCCGGAGAGCAGGGGCCAAATGTTCTTGCCGTCGATCTTGCGATCCGTGGGCGCCTGTGCCCCGGCCAGCGGAGCCACCGTCGACAACACATCCATGATCGTCGCGAATTGCTCGCTCACCGCGCCAGCCGGAATCCGCTTGGGCCATCGCGCAACGAACGGCACGCGAAAGCCTGCTTCCCAACTGCTGCCTTTGCCGCCGTGCAGCGGCTGCGCCGCCACGCCCGCCTGACCATTGTCCGAGGTGAAAATCACCAGCGTATTGTCATCCAATCCGAGTTGCTTGATCGTCTTGAGAATCTCGCCGCAGCTCCAGTCGATCTCCTGGATCATGTCGCCCCGCAAGCCCTGCTTCGATGTTCCGCGAAACGTCTTGGATGCATACAGCGGAAAATGTGGTGCGCTGTGCGGCAAGTAGAGAAAGAATGGCTTGTCCTTCGACTGGCGAATGAACGCCACCGCCTCTTCGGTATAGCGCCGCGTCAACTGGTCCAGGTCGACGTTCTTTTTTTCGGTAATCAACTTGTTGTTGCGATACAGGTCCGAGGCACCATGATTTGGCCCCGGCATGCCGAAATAATAGTCGAAGCCATGCGCCAACGGCAGCACCGCCTCCTCTAGGCCTAAGTGCCACTTGCCGATGCATGCCGTTGCGTAGCCCTGCGCCTTCAGTAACTCGGCCAGCGTCACCTCGCTCGGATTCAGCCCGCTCTTCGTCCTGGGAGACAGCACCCCGTTATGCAACCCCACTCGCTTGGGATAACTCCCTGTCAGAAACGCTGCCCGCGTCGGAGTACACACACACGCCGCCGCGTAAAAATCGGTAAACTTCATGCCTTCCGCTGCCATCTTGTCGAGATGCGGCGTGGTGATCTCCTTCGACCCATAGCAGCTCAAGTCTGCATAACCCAGGTCATCGGCCAAGATAAACACGACGCTGGGCCTGCCGGCTTTTTTCGATTCGGCAGTACCCACCAGGGGTTGGAGGGCGGCAAACAGGCTGAGGGCAAGGGGTATCCACACTTTCATGGATACTCTTACACTTCAGTTTTTCGAATTTCGCAAGTCACCTTTCTTGCGTCGCCGATTTTCGCGGCCAGGCTCAGAGCAGTTTTTTGATCTTGTCCTTGAACCGGGTGTAGACGAAGCCAAGCCCGATGAACACCAGACCCATCACGAAGAAGCTGGCGATTTTCATCTCATCCTCCATTCCCCAAATGATCGGCACCAGCGAAACCAAAGCGATGGCCAATGTTCCTAGACCCATCAACCGGTACCACCGCTCCTTCAATCCAAGGCCAGTTCCGAAGTAACACACCCCAAGAACCGTCCAGGCGATCGTGTGCAGACTGTGATCGCCCGGCACCGACACCTTGATCGAGAGCCAAGTAAACAACAGCGTTCCGCCAACAAGGATCAGCCATTTGTGAACCCCATCGGGAACTTTAACCTCGTTCCCTTGCCGACGTGCCAATTGCTGCCCAACGAACAGGACAGCGATCGCCAGCAAACTTTCCCAGGAAGCTTTTTTATCGGTGAACTCGATGATTACCGAAAACAACCCGAGTGCCAGGGTTCCCAGGCCCATCAACTGATACCACCGCTCCTTCAATCCAAGTCCAAGCCCGAAGTATCCCAGCGCAAGAATTGTCCAGGTGATCGTGAGCAGGCCAGGACCGCCCATATCTGACACCTTGATCGTAAGCCAAATGAACAACAGCGTTCCGCCAACGAGGATCAGCCATTTGTGGGCCAAATCGGGAACGTCATAACTGGGAGCCAATACGTTCTTTCGTCGGCGCGCCAATTGCTGCCCCACGAACAGGACAGCGATCGCCAACAGACTTTCCCAGTAAGCTTCTCCACCGATGAACTCGATGATTACCGAAAACAACCCGAGCGCCAGGGTTCCCAGGCCCATCAACTGATACCACCGCTCCTTCAATCCAAGTCCAAGCCCGAAGTATCCCAGCGCGAGAATTGTCCAGGTGATCGTGAGCAGGCCAGGATCATCCGGGCCATGACCGCCCATAGCTGACACCTTGATCGAAAGCCAAATGAACAACAGCGTTCCGCCAACGAGGATCAGCCATTTGTGGGCCCAATCAGGAACCTCATAACTGGGAGCCAATACGTTCTCTCGTCGGCGTGCCAATTGCTGCACGCCGAACAGGACAGCGATCGCCAACAGACTTTCCCAAGAAGCTATTTTACCGGTGAACTCGATGATTAATGTGCAGTACCCGACCAAGGCATAAACCAGTGCCGCCCACTCCCATTCGCGGCCTGATCTTAAACATTGAACGGCGAAAAAAGCCACGCCGACCAAAATGAACACCAGTACCTGCCACTCATCCGGAACGAAACTGTGAATCCACAACAATCCAAGCGCTGCCGCGATGATGCGGTACGCTAATTGAACCCGGTCAACCATCGCGTGAATCATCTCCGGCACCTGGCCGATGCGTGCGATGGCAATCGGGATACCAAGGTTCATCAGGTACATCGTGGCGATAGGGATCAATGTAAGGGTGGGGTACTCGTCGGATCCCTCTATGCATATTTTGAACATCACCCAACAGGACACCAAAAGATAAACCTGCGAGAACAAGCCGATGAATCGCGCCCGGGTTAAAACTGAGTAAAGCGTCATGCCAACCGTGAGCAACGCCCCCAACCAAAGCCATTTTTGATCAAATTCGACACCTACTACGCTCAACCAAACGAGCAATTGCAAAACAAAGCCAACGGAGAAAATTATCTCGATGATTACGGTCAACCGGTTGGCCAAAGGAACATTCGACCTGTGCGTGCTGCGCGCCCAAGAGGGGCAACATCCGGAAAATTGATCCCGCTGCCACCGCCACCAATGCGCTTGGCTAAGCATGAGCGCCGATGCGCAAAACAACGGCCAGGTGAAGGCACTGGCCGAGAATGCGAAGCCAAGTGAAAGCAACAAACCCAATACGGCCGGGACTTGGCCTAGAAGCAAGAATTCACGAATTTTCAGCCAATAAACTGATCCCGTTAACAATACGGTTGTTGCCAGCAGAATCGTGGGAACCCAGTCCCCCGATGGCACAACTTCGGGTGCGGACAGATAGGCAAACAAGCCGACAACCAAAGCCAGCCCGGTCAGGTAACTCACCCGCGGCCGCAGCAAGGACTCGCCCGCCGACTCGATTCGCGCGTGACAAAGCCGGGCGTTGAATAAAAAGATGAGGCCTGTGAACAAGCCGGCGAGGAAAAAATCTTCGCTACCCAACAGGGTATCGAGAAGCGACCATACAGCCGCAATGGCCACCACGATAAGCGAGCCGATTTGGATGATAAAATTTTTGCGGCGAATCGCCATGAAAAGCAGCACGACACTCTCGGCGGCGAGGATGGGCCCTTTGAGCGAGTCGACCATCCCCATCGTCATCAAGCCGAGTGTCACCAGCACCAGGCCCTGCGTGAGATAACTTTTGCGCGAGAGCGACTGGTCCTCGAGGAACCGGGTTGCTGCCAAAGCGCACCCGAGCAGGGCAATGCCGACAACCATCGGTAAAATCCAGAATTCCGACTTGTGATCTTTAAGCACATCTACCATGAGTAGGCCAAACATCGCCGCGTTGTTGGCAGTCAGGAACGTGGCGCGCTGGCGGTCGCTAAACGCCCCGCTGCGCGAGAGGAAAACCGCAGCCGTGTAAACCAGCCAGAGCGACACGGCGAAACTTACGGCGATTGTGAGCAACGGCTCATCAACCCGCAGCCGCCAGAGGAGAAAACCGGCGTAAGACGCCGACAGGCTCAGTACCGGCATCTTCAGCCAGCGGTTGCGTAGCATGAACACCACGGCCGCCACCGCGAGGACAAGGTTTGAGAAAAGGATCACTCCGTCCCCCGACACGTCGCCGGTACCGTCGGCGTGGATCAGTGGCACGTAGGTGGCGTAATACGAGGCGCCGATGGCGAAGAGCGCG
>JAPKDK010000023.1 GCA_028872645.1 Verrucomicrobiota bacterium | reverse complement strand
GTCCCAAATTTTCTTTTGGGCGGCGTTGAGGTTGTTGGGGCCGGCGTTGAGCTTGAGGTCGTTGGCGCTGAGATGCCGCGCGACGGTCATCGCTTGTTTGTGCGCGGCGGAAGTACGGCCTTCGTAATCGTCCCACAAAGTTTCCGGCTCGGGGATGTCCACGCCGTCGAACATATTCAAATACTTCGGCCCCGGTTGCCAGTTGCGGTGCGGGGCTTTGTGTTGGTACATCAACATAAAGGGTTTAGATGTGTCGCGATCATTCTTGAGCCACGCGAGGGCTTTATCGGTGATGATATCGGTCGTATAACCGGTGTGTTTCACGGTGACGACGTTGCCCTCCGCGTTCGTCGTTTTCATTGGCGGATTGTAATAAGGCCCTTGGCCGACGAGCACATCGAAATAATCAAAGCCCGTCGGCGTGCTTTTCAAATGCCATTTGCCAATCATCGCCGTGGCGTAGCCGGCTTTGCCGAGCAGTTTGGGAAACGTCATTTGCGAGCCATCGAACGTGAGCCCGTTGCGGTAGTAGCCGTTGAGGTGATTATATTTGCCGGTAAGAATCACCGCGCGGCTTGGCCCGCAAATGGAATTGGACACATAACATTTCTCAAAAAGCATCCCCTCCTTCGCCAGCCGATCCATATTGGGCGTGGTGTTAATCTTCGAACCATAAGCGCTGATGGCGTGCGCCGCATGGTCGTCGGTGAAGACGAATAGAATGTTCGGACGCTGTGCAGCGTGGAGTGATGGCAGCAGAAGCAGCCCCAATAGGAAAAGAGTGGTGCGTTTCACGTGTGCGTCGATGCAAGCACTCAATTGGCCCGAAGGCAAGACACGGATTTACTCGGATTCTTATGGAGCCGGTTTGGACTCATCATTTTTGGGCACGAGCTTGGCCAGCACAAAGCCTGCGAGCGTCCAGCTCACGAGATGATCGAAGACCATAAATCCGGTAAACGAATTGGAGAAAGCCCACCACGACCAGCTGGGGAGGATGGCGGTGACGATGGCGAACAGTGAGAAAAACACCGTGACGCCCACGCGACAGCCTGTGCCCGAGTGCGAAAGTTTGGTGAGTAAAAAAGTGACGAACAGCGCGCCGAGAAGATTATAAATAAACTGATGCACCAGCGATTGCGCCATTCCGCCACGGCCGTTGAGTTTCACGACGACAAACACGGAGACGCCGGTTTCCATTTGTTTCGTCGCCGCTTCGTAGGCGGCTTTGTCTTTCATATTGGCCTGTGGCAAATGGTAAATGCCGTCGGCCTTGATGTTGGCTTTGAACGCCTTCACCATCGCGGTTTCGTTTTCAAATTTGTTGAGTGAATCGTGAAACTACGGCAGGGCCATATGCGAAATACCTTGCCAGACAAAAACGACAAAGGCGGCGGCCAGCGCGGCGAGGAATGAGCGTGAATTCATAAGTGTCAGGGATGATCCGGTTCATCCGGAATCGGTGCGATAGCTACTTCAGTTTGTGGCTGATGTCGAGCTTGCGTCAGGCGGTTTCCGGTTCGGCCTTATCGATTTTTCAGATTCACGCGTCCATTTTTGCCACCCGCGAAATTGCAGCAGCATCACCACCATACTGCACAGCATATTGGCGAGGCTCTCGGTCATATAACCATAACTGAACCAAAAAATGTTTGCCGCAATGCCCATCACGAATCCAAGGCGGTTGAGATTGCCCAGCAGGTAAATGGAAAGAAACGTAAACACCATCGCCGCCCAATCGCAGCCGTAATATTGAAACGCATAGTCGCGCAGATCATCCATAGCGCGGGGATTGAACCGCCAAGCCGTTAAGACGCCAAGCTTCATTTTGTTTGGTGCCTTGGCGGTTCAGAAAAAAATCTTTCCAATTTCGCCATCTCCCCTCAACCTTTATCCATGCTCCGCATCACACGTCGACAAGCCATTCACGCCGGCGCGGCTTCCGCGTTTGCGTTTAACTTTTTCCCCTCACGCGTCTTCGGTGCCAACGCGCGCATGGCGGTGGCCGGCATTGGCGCGGGCGGAAAAGGCACAGCCGACATCAATGGCTCGGCGGCAGCCGGGGCGGACATCGTCGCGCTCTGCGATGTGGACCAAGGGCGCGGCGCGGGTTCGTTCAAAAAATATCCCAAAGCAAAACGCTTCACCGACTTCCGCGTGATGCTCGATAAAATGGGCAAAAGCATCGACGCCTGCACCATTTCCACCCCCGACCACACCCACGCCGTGGCCACGATGAAGGCGATGCAAATGGGCAAACACTGTTACACGCAAAAACCGCTCACGCATGATATTTGGGAAGCGCGCGAGTTGGTACGCATGGCGGGCGAGAGTGGCGTGGCCACGCAGATGGGTAACCAAGCGCACGCCGGTGAACCCATCCGGCGCGTGGTGGAGCTGGTGCGCGCGGGCATCATCGGCGACGTCACCGAGGCGCACGTGTGGACCAACCGCCCCGGTTGGCCGCAAGGCATGGCGTCGCGCCCGCTCAAGGCGGCAGTGCCCGCCGGTGTGGATTGGGATTTGTGGCTCGGCCCTGCGCCCTTCCGCGAATACGGCAAAGGCTACGTGCCCTTCGCGTGGCGTGGTTGGTGGGATTTCGGCACGGGCGCGCTGGGCGATATGGCGTGTCACTTGATGGATATGGCTTGGTGGAGCCTCGAGCTGGGCGTGCCCACGCACGTGGAGGCACAGCACGGCGGCGGCACTAAAGAAAGCCCACCCAAATGGGCCGTCATCGATTATCAATTCCCCGCGCGCGGGAAGCGTCCGCCGGTGAAGCTCGTTTGGTACGATGGCAAAAAAGACGGCGTGCAAAATGCCCCCTCGCTGGAAACCACCGGCGGCGTGAATATGGCAAAGGGTGGTCGCCAAGGCAGCTTCGGCTCAATGCTCGTCGGTACGAAGGGGAAACTTTTCTTCAACCGTTTTCGCAATAGTTGGAAAGTCACCGGCCGCGATGTCGACGAAGTGAAGCACATTGAAAAAACCACCCCGCGCACCATCCCGCGCGTGAAGAGCAACTACAGCGAATGGCTCGATGCCGCCGCCGGCAAAGGCCACGCGCCGCTGAGCCGATTTGAAATCGCCGGCCCGTACACCGAGGTCGTGCTGCTCGGCAACCTCGCCATCCGCGCCAACGAACCGCTCGAGTGGGACCCCAAAAAAGGCCGCGCCAAAAGCGCCAAAGCCAACCGCTTCGTCCGTCGCGAACACCGCAAGGGCTGGGGGTGGTGAGCAGATGAACCGCCAAGTTGCAAAGCCGCCAAGAAAAAGAGAACTTGGCGCCTTTGAGTCTTGGCGGTTTAACAAAAAAAACCCTTGCGCATCCTCGCGCACGGTCGATACTCAACCAACCGCTGAACCGCATCAGCAAATCTCATGACACACAAAACATTCATCAAATCCTACACCCGACGCGACATCCTCAAGGCCGGCACGGCCTCGGCCCTCGCGCTGAACTTTCTCCCCTCCCGCGTTTTTGGCGCGAATGAACGCCTTGCCGTTGCCGGCATCGGCGTGGGCGGCAAAGGCGGCAGCGATATCAATGGCGCGGGACAGATTGGCGACGTCGTTGCGCTTTGCGATGTGGATTTCCGCCGAGGCGCGGGCGCGGCCAAGAATTTTCCCAAGGCCAAAAAATTTACCGACTTCCGCGAGATGCTCGACAAGATGGGCAAGGAGATCGACGCCTGCACCGTGTCCACCCCCGACCACACGCACGCCCCCGCCGCCATCCGCGCGATGCGCCAGGGTATTCACGTTTACTGCCAAAAACCACTGGCCCACACCGTTTGGGAAGCACGCCAAATGCGCCTCGAGGCAAAGAAAAATAAAGTGTGCACCCAAATGGGAAACCAAGGCACCTCGATGACTGGTATGCGCGAAGGCGTCGAGGCGTTGTGGGCGGGCGCCATCGGCACCATCAAAGAATGCCACGTGTGGACCAACCGCCCCGTGTGGCCCCAAGCGCCGGGCGTCACCGCGCAGTTGCCCGAACAAGCCGTGCCCGACACCGTCGATTGGGATTCCTTCATTGGCCCCGCCAAGATGCGTCCGTACAACGCCGGCTATCATCCATTCAAATGGCGCGGCTGGTGGGACTACGGCACCGGCGCAATGGGCGATATGGCCTGCCACACTGCCAACCTCGCTTATATGGGCTGCAGCCTCACGCAACCGACGTGGGTCGAGCCCATCACTGTCGGCCCCATCAACCCCGAGACCTTTCCCGCATGGGCCGTGATCAAACTAAAATTCCCCGCAATCAAAGGCCGCGGTCCGGTGGATTTCTTTTGGTACGAAGGTAAACAAAATGGCAAAAAGAAACTGCCCCCCGCCGAGCTCTTCCACGGCAACAATCCCCCCGGAAGCGGCTCGCTCATCGTCGGCACCAAAGGTATTTTATACTCCCCCAACGATTACGGCGCCGCGTGGAAACTCCTCCCCGTGCCCGGCGGCAAAGCAGCACCGGAATTTAAGAAGCCCGACCCCGTGCTCGCGCGCAACAACAAAGGCGACGTGGGCATGAAACTTGAGTGGGCCGAAGCCATCAAGGCCAACGATCCCAAGCTCGCCCTCTCCAATTTCAACCACGCCGGCAACTTCACCGAAGCCATCCTGTTGGGCAACATCGCGATGCGCGTCGGCGAAGGCTTCGACTGGAACGCCAAAAAACTCCAGTCCTCAAACAAAAAAGCCACCGCGTTTGCCACCAAAGAGTACCGCGCTGGTTGGGAGATTTAATTTTGAACGCAAAACTGGTTGCAACGCTCACACTCGTCTTCGGCATCACGGCATCTGTCGCGTTGGGCGCGGACAAAAAATCTCCGGCCGTTGCCGGCACCTACAAAGGCGAAGTCGAAGGCGATTTAGCCACCGCCATTCTCAAAGCTGATGGCTCCATCATCGTGCGCCCCGACGCCGAGCAGGCGAAATTCACATTGCGCGGCACGTGGAAACGCGATGGCAACACTGTCACTGCAAAGCTCAAAGATCCGGACGGCGAGGAAGGCACAGCGGTGTTCAAATTCGATCAAGGTGATCTCGTTCTGCTGAAATTCATTTTGCCTGATGGCGAAGTGGATGAATTCGGGATGCCCCAATTCAAACGCAACAAACGCTTGGCCGATAAAGGCCCCGCTGGCGTGTACGTCGGGTGGTTCGACGAAGAGCATCTTTCCGTGCAAGTGAAGCCCGATGGGGCATTCACAGTTACCCCTCTCGAAGATTTGAAAGGTGGCCCCATCTACGTCGGCAAATGGAAAGCCACCGAAAGCGGGCTACGCGCCACGGTGACTTCCAAAGACGAAGAGGGCGAAGAAGCAGCCACCGTAGACTTCATCACCACCGCCACTGGTTTGGCCATCATCAAAGTGGTCGATGGTGACGGCGAAGTGGAGTCCTTCGACTCACGCCTCAAACGCCAAAAGCGCGGCAAGCGTGAAAAAAAGAATTAGTAAACAGAGCAACAACGGGTTACCCAACCTGCCTGTTTCCCCCCGCTTCGGCGGGGTTTTTTTGTGGGTTTTCCATTAAAACACCCACTTTGGCACGAGTGTTGCTTTAGTTTCCAAAATACATTCGCCAAGGAGAATGACTGGATTTTCGCGTGAAAAACGGGTAAAAACGACCGTTTTCCGCGTGCAATTCATTTGTCACCGCGGCGAAATATACCACCTGCACTAATGGCCGAAGACAAACAGGTAGAAAAATCCGCCAAAGCGGAACTGAAAGAATTGCGCTCGCAAGCCAAGGATGGCGTGCTTAAGGCGCAATTTTTGGTCGCCGTGAAGCTCGTCAATGGCGACGGTGCGGAGGCCAATGCGAAGGATCTCAAGGAGGCGGAGAAATGGTATCGCAAAGCCGCCAAGCGCGACTTCCCGCCCGCGATGAATAATCTCGCCCTATTATATACCAGTGACGCTCTCGGCACGCCGGACCTCAAAGCCGCGCTCAAGTGGTATCGCAAAGCCGCCGAGCTGGGTTACGTTCGCGCGCAAGCCATCCTCGGCTGGCGGCTCGTGCGCGGCAACGGCGTGACTGCCAACGAAACCGAAGGCGCGGCGTTGTTGACCAAAGCCGCCGAGCAAGGCTTCGCACCGGCGCAAAATAATTTGGGCGTGTGCTTCTCCGAAGGCACAGGCGTGGACGCTGATGAAGCCCAAGCCGTCGGTTGGTTCCGCAAAGCCGCCGAGCAAGGCACCGTCGCCGCGCAATTCAACCTCGGCCTCCGCTGCGCGCAGGGGCGCGGCGCGGAAAAAGATTTGGAGGTCGCCAAGGAATGGCTGACCAAAGCCGCCGAAAAAAATCACGCCGCCGCTCAAGCGCACTTGGCCGATTTATTGGCGGGCGAGGAAGACGCCGACAAAGCGGAAGTCACGCGTTGGTATCGCGCCGCCGCCGAGGCGGGCCACGCTGCCGCGCAAAATAATTTGGGCCGTTGCCTCGCCGAAGGCATTGGCATGGATGCGGACACCAAAGAAGCGGTGAAATGGTATCGTCGCGCGGCGGAACAGGATTGTTTGCCCGCGCAATTCAACTTGGGCCGGAATCTTTTGGAAGCCCATTCGCTGGAAGCCGCGCGCTGGTTGGAATTGGCCGCGACAGCGGATCACACCGAGGCGCAATGGCTGCTCGGGCGTGCGCTCGATGACGGCATCACGCTGCCACGCGACGCGGCGGCGGCTGTGAAGTGGCTGCGCAAAGCCGCCGAAGGGGGAGTGTCCGAGGCTCAATATCGGTTGGCGGTGAGCTTGGAGCGCGGCGATTGCGTGGCGAAAAACCTCACGGAAGCCGCCGATTGGTACACGCTCGCGGCGGATGCCGGCTATGCGGAGGCGCAGTTTAACCTTGGTACAATGCACGCGCGCGGTCGCGGCGTACCCGCCGATGACGTAAAGGCGCTCAAGTATTACAACCTTGCCGCCGAGCAAGGCATCGCCAGCGCCCAGTGCAATATCGGCGCATTCCACGAACAAGGGCGCGGCACGGAACAGAATTTTTCTTCCGCATTGCGCTGGTACGAATTGGCCGCCGACCAAGGTTTGGCGCGGGCGCAGTATAATTTAGCCGTGATGCTGCATCTTGGGCGCGGTGCGGCGGCCAGTTTGGAACAGGCCGTCACGTGGTATCGCCAATCGGCCAAGCAGGGGCACGCGGTGGCGCAGCACGTGTTGGCGTCGTTGTATTATCACGGCGAAGGCGTGGAGGCGGATGTGGGCGAGGCGGCCAAGTGGTGCCAGCTGGCCGCCGAGCAGGAGGTGCCCGAGGCGCAATTAATTTTGGCCGATTGTTATTTGCGCGGCCGCGGTGTGCCGGAGGATTTTGTGTTGGCGTATGCGTGGTTCAACCGCGCCTCATCGCACGGTCTAGAGATAGCCGAGAAAAATAAACGCCATACTGCGCGCTGTATGACCCCCGAACAAATCGCGCAAGCGCAGCAAATGTCCCGCGCTCACTTGGCGGCTTGACGGGCGATCCACGCTTCCACTTGCGTTTCCAAAATGCTCAGCGGAATGGCGCCGTGCCGGAGGAGTTCATCGTGGAAACCGCGGATGTCAAATTTATCTCCCAGCACTTTCTCGGCGCGGGCACGAAGTGATTTTATTTTTAGCTCGCCCATTTTATATGCGAGCGTTTGCCTAGGCCACACGATGTAGCGATCTACTTCCACGATGATGTCGTGCTCGGTTTTGCCGGCGTTGGTTTTGAAATAGTCGATGGCCCGCTGGCGACTCCAACCCAGCGCGTGCAACCGCTTGGCTTCCGCCACCTTTCCTTTTTGCTCGAGTAACTGGTCTGCCGTTTTCAAAAACCCATCCGTTGGCGAGGCGGCGTGAAGGTTGAGAGCGAATACAAATGGAATGAGTTGTTTCATTAAGTGTTAGTGATAATCGGTTTCACGCGCGCGCGGGTATACAGATCGCGCCAATCCTTGGAACCGTCGTTGGGAAGGAGGCGGGTGGTTGCGCCGGGTTCGAAGTAGGGGAGGTTGCTGGGGCGCATAAATTTGCGCAGCATATAATTCACGGTGCCGTTGCTGCCGACATACATTTTGCGACCGTTGGGCCAGCGGGTTTCGAGCAGGCGCTCGGGCTCGGGCCGGGCGGGTGGTTTGGGGACTGTGAGCTTTTTGATGATGTTCCAGTCGAGATCCACGCCGAGGCCAGGGGCGTTGGGGATTTTTGAGTAGCCGTTTTTCACGGTGATGGGTTGTTGCAGGGGCGAATCGGCGTAGAGTTGGAAGCACGTTACCGCCGGCCAAGTGGCATGGGTGAGTACCGCACCAAAGTGCAGCGCCCACGCGCCGGTGATGGTGCTACCGACGATCTGAAGCCAAAAGGGCATATCGGCCATCGCAGCCACGCGGCCGGCGTTCATTACCTTGGTCGCACCGCCGCCCACCACGAATCCGTCGCACACGCTTTCGCGGATGGCAGTGACGGGCGCGGGGTTGCCGTAGTGCATCGCCACTGCAGCTTTCGTCTCGCGGCGAATTTGTTGGTTGCCGGGGATGTCGCCCTGCGGAATGGGCGTTTCGACAATTTTGGTGATAGGATATTTTTCGATGTCCTTGAGGATGGGAATGCCGAGCTTTGCGTTAAGCAATGTGTTGTTGTAATCAAACGTAATCGAAAACCCTTCCGGTGCGGCGGCGTTGCCTTGTTTGGCTTGTTCCCAAATATCAAACCAAGGGCGGCCTTTGGTTTTGAACGCCTTGTAGCCAGCTGTGGCGGCCGTCTTCGCTTCGCTGGCCACATCCTCCGGTGGGAGGTCAATGTTCCACCACGCCACGGGGGTTTGCGTGTGAACCTGTTTGCCGAGCAACGCGTGCACGGGCACATCGAGCGAACGCCCCACGGCATCGAAGCACGCCATTTGCAGGCCCGCGCCAAGCTCGTCGCGCCACATAATGGCACCGGCATTTTTGCCGCGCGCAAATTCTACATCCGCATCCGAGGTGGCACCCCACGTGTAATAAAGCATCGTCTCGCCAAACCCGGTGACGCCATTGGCCAGTTCCACTTCGCAAATCTCGGCGTACACCCAGTGCGGCAGCTCGCGTGCCATACTGCGCGCAGGCACGGCGCGGTATGGCAAATTGATGGTGGTGCGGCGGATGTGCTTGATGCGCAGCCCCGGCTCATCGCGTCCCGGACGGGCTGCGGGTGAGCGCAGTTGCGTGCAGCCCAAGAACGGCAGGGCGGTTGCCGAGGAAAGAAGCCAGTTGCGACGGGAAAGCATACGGAAGTGTAGCCACGGAGAGGGTGGGGGTCTATGTTCATCTGCGAAATTTGCGATTAACAACTTGGGTTCAAGTGGTTATGCTCGGCGGATGAAATCCACCCTTTTTCCCTCACTTATTCTTTGTGCCTCTGTTTTTGCCGCGCCTTCGCAGAAGGCAGTTCGTGAACGCGTGGGCGGGGAGTTGCCCTCGTTGCTGAAATTGTATCAACACCTGCACGCGAATCCGGAGATTTCGTTTCAGGAAAAAGAGACGGCGAAGACGTTGGCGGCGGAGTTGGAAAAAATCGGATTTGAGGTCAGCACGGGCATTGGCGGGCACGGCGTTGTGGGGGTTTTGAAAAATGGCGAGGGACCGACGGTGTTGGTGCGGACGGATTTGGACGCGCTGCCTGTAAAGGAGGCCACTGGGTTGGCGTTCGCCAGCAAGCGCACGACCACCGATGACCTCGGCAAGACGGTGCCCACGATGCATGCGTGCGGGCATGATGTGCACATGGCGTGCTGGACGGGCACGGCGCGAGTGTTGGCGCATTTTAAAAAAGAGTGGAGCGGCACGCTGGTGTTCATCGGCCAACCGGCGGAGGAACGCGGCGCAGGCGCGAAGGCGATGTTGGAGGACGGGTTGTTTAAAAAATTCCCGGTGCCGGATTATTGCCTCGCGCTGCACGTATCGAACGATCAACCGGTGGGTACGCTGGGCTTCACCAGTGGCTTCGCGTTGGCCAATGTGGATTCGGTGGATATCACTGTGCGTGGCGTGGGCGGTCACGGCTCGCAACCGCAATCAGCCAAGGATCCCATCGTACTCGCGGCGCAGATTGTGCTCGCGCTGCAAACCATCGTCAGTCGCGAGGTGCATCCGCTCAATCCGGCGGTGGTCACCGTGGGAAGTATCCACGGCGGCACCAAGCACAACATCATTCCCGACGAAGTGCATTTGCAGCTCACCTTGCGTTCGTACTCCGACGAAGTGCGCGCGAAACTAATTGCCGCCATTCGCCGGATTGTGAAAGGCCAAGCAGTGGCCGCCGGATTGCCAGAGGCCAAGCATCCCCTCGTAAAAGTAAAAGATGAATTCATCCCCGCCGCGTACAACGACCCTAAGCTGGTGACGCGCATCAATGGCGTTTTCAAATCGTGGCTGGGCGAAGGCGCGCTCATCGAGCGCAAGCCCACGATGGGCGGCGAAGACTTCGGCCGCTACGGCCGCACGACCCACAATATTCCGATATTCATGTTCCGCCTCGGCGCAGTTTCCCCCGTCGCTGTAAAACGTGCCCAAGCCCTCGGCCAACCGTTGCCCTCGCTGCACTCCACCCAATTCGCGCCAGACACCGCCTGTTTGAAAACCGGCGTCACGGCGATGACTGCGGCGGTTTTGGAACTCGTGGGTAAGAAGTAGTTTTTGAAATGGGGTAAGTTCCACCTTGTCCGTTTTTTTTGGCGGACATCCGGGGCGTGCGCTTGTACAAGCGAGGGCTTTGACGGACGGGAAACGACATTTCAACTTGGAACCGGCGGTGTTGTTGCTGCTGTTGGCGCTGTTGGTTTGCCTGCCGAGTGTCACGAGCCTCGACGAAATGGAGGCGTCCACGGAGATGGGCGATTTGCTGGCGGGCGATCAGCGGAATCTGGAAAGTTACGAAGGCGCGCAGGGGATTCTTGGTGATACGGAGCCGCTCGCGGTGAGTCTCGATTGCGGCGAGGTGTACTCGGCGGAGGGCGTGGCGTTGATCCGGCGGGTGACTGCGGCGCTGGGGACGTTGCCGGGGGTGACGGTGACGAATCAAGTGTTCCGCGGTGGCCTCTATCACGAGGTGGTGCGCACGAATGTGAACAGCCTCGTCACCGTGGAACGTCCGGTGCGGGAGGGGTTGGGGCTGAAGTGGCTGCCGTTGGTGCCGGAGCGGTTGGATGAAAATGGATTGCGCGAGCTGCGACGGTGGTCGCAGGAGCATCCTTTCGCGCGCAATATTCTGGTGGCGGCGGATGGCCGCCACACGATGCTGATCATCAACCTCACGGATCTCGCGTTCACCACTGAGGAGCAGCTGCAATTTCACAACGAAGTGGAGGCGGTGCTGCAGCCGTTCCGCGATGAGGGGCATTCGGCGCGCGCGATTGCGTTGCCGCTGATTGAGCACGAAATTTATACCACGCTCGTGCAGGACACCGGGCGCTTTGTGCCGCTGGCGTTGGCGTTGCTTGTGGGAGTGTTGGGGGTGACGTTTTGGCGGTTGCCGCGTTTATTGGTGTTTGTGCTGGTGAGCCAGACGATGGGGCTGGCGCTGATGCCGTTGCTGATGGAGGTGACGGGTTTGTATCTCAACATTTTCACGGTGCTGCTGATGCCGTTGCTGACGGGGGTGCATCTGACGCTGTTGATTCACGTGGCGACGGCGTTTCAACGGGCGTGGGTGCGCGGGCTGGGCGCGGGCTGGGCGATCCACGCGATGTTGGCCGAGGTGTTTCGCGCGAGCGCGTATGCGGCGTTGACCACGATGGTGGGGCTGCTGGCGCTGATGGCAAGCGATGTGCAGCAAATTCGGGAGTTCGGCGAACTCGGCGCGGCGGGGATTGGGATGTTGTTTTTGGTGACGTTTGGGCCGGGTTTGGGTTTGTTGTTGGTGCTGTTCCGGAATGCGAAATCGCCCGTGCCGGAGGCCACGGTGTTGGGGGTGGAAACTGGGCGCGGCGGTCGTTGGGTGGAGTTTTTGCTGCGGCATCGGCGCTGGATTGCGGCGGTGGCTGTGGTGGCGGTGGGGCTGATGGCGCTGGGGATTTCCAAAGTGCGTACGGATATTCGGGCTTCGGAATTTTTGGGCAAGGAAAGCCCCACGCGTTTGATGATTGAGGAATTGGACGTGGCGTACGGCGGCATCAATGTGGTGCGAATGGCGGTGGATTCGGGGATGACCAATGGCATCAACCACCCGGCGTTTTTGAGATACCTCGATGCGGTGCATCAACACGCCGCCGCGCAGGCGGAGGTGACGGCGGCGTATTCGTACGCGCAATTGCTGGCGACCATTAATGAAGTCTGGGAAGGCGGCAAGGAAGGCACGCGGGTGTTGCCGGAGAGTGTTTTTAAGATTGCGATGTTTGTGGCGGTTTTAAATAAGGAACGCGATGGCGAAGCGCACACGCCGTTTATGGGAATGTTGAGCGACGGGCGGGGGCAAACGGCGCAGCTTTTGTTGCGCACGCGGGATATGAGCAGCGCGGCGTATTTGGATTTGTTGCACCGAATGGAAACGCACGCGCGCACGAATGCGCCCGCGGGCGTTTCGGTGTCCATCGAAAGCGGCGTGCGCGCCATCCTCGAGGCGGACCGCCGCATTGTGCGGAGCCAACGGCGGAGTGTACTGTGGAGCATCGGGTTGATCGCGCTGTTGTTGGCGGTGCTGTGGCGGTCGGTGGGTTTGGCGTTGCTGGCGTTGGCGGTGAATGTTTTGCCGGTGGGAATGCTCATCGCGCTGCAGGGGTTCGCGGGGGTGCCGCTTAATTCGATTACGATTATGGTGGCGGCCATCGCGCTGGGGATTGCGGTGGACGACACGATTCATTTTATCACCCACTGGCGCGGCGAACGGGCGGCCGGCGCGGATGCAAAGGAAGCGGCGCGGCGGACGTTAGCGGTGAAGGGGCGTCCGATCGTGGCGACCACGGCGATTTTGGTGGGGATGGCGGGGGTATTTTGGGTGTCGCATTTTCCGCCGGTGGTGCATTTTGGGCTACTGTTGGCGGCGGGTTTGGCGGGCGCGTTGGGGGCGGCGCTGGGGTTGTTGCCGGCGTGGTTGGGGCGATACGGGCAAGTAAAGCTGGACTGACTGGGGTTTGACGCTAGATTCCCCGCACCTGCTTTGAGCGACCCAACGCTGCGGGCCCGCCTTTTCGGGCGGTTTTTGGCCGAATACCATGACTAAACTGACACCACCGCGGGGGTACACCCAAGCGGATACTAAGGAGCGTCAACGCTGGCTGAAGCAGCAGACGGGGCACACTGTGCCAGAGTTTGCGCTGGATGATCCAGAAAACCTCAAGGGCCTTATCGAAAATCACGTGGGCTATGTGGGGCTGCCGTTGAGCATTTCGGGGCCGCTCAAGATCGATGGCACTTACGCGCAGGGCGAATTCTATGTGCCGCTGTGCACGGTGGAGGGCACGCTTTCACTTTCAATGACGCGTGGATTTTATCTCACTCACCGCGCGGGCGGCATCAAGACGCGGCACGTGAAGCAGGAACTTTCGCGCGCGCCGGTATTCCGATTTGATGAGATCGAAGACGCGATGGCCTTTCTCGATACCATCGACACGCACTACGACGAAATCAAAACTGCCGCCGAAAGCACCACGCGCTTTGGTAAACTTTTGCGGATTGATAAACTCATCATCCACAACCGGGTGATTCTCGATTTCATTTATCACACCGCCGAGGCGGCCGGACAAAACATGGTGACGCTCAGCACCGATGCAGCGTGCCGTTTTATTGTCGAAAAACTTTCAGGCGAAACGCCATTGCGATATTTGTTGGAAAGCAATTTTAACGCGGACAAAAACCCCGCGTATCGCAGCCTCATCAAAGGGCGTGGCCATCACGTCATCGCCAGTTTTCAAATCCCCAATCGTATTTTGAAAAAACTGCTGCGCGTCTCGGCTGATCAACTCATCGAGGCGCTCACCGACAAACATCTCGGCTCGCAAATGGCCGGGATGCTGGGGATGAACCTTCACACCGCCAACGCGTTGGCCGCGCTCTATCTGGCGTTGGGGCAGGATGTCGCATGCGTCGCGGAGAACGCAATCGGCATTGCGACGTATGAAAAACGCGGCGACGATTTGTACGCCACGCTGAGTATGCCGAGCGTGACGGTGGGCACGGTGGGCGGCGCCACGCGCTTGCACGCGCAACGGGCGAACTTGGAATTATTGGGCTGCGCCGGGGGCGATAATTCATCGCGCAAACTGGCGGAGATAATCTGCGCGTCGGCATTGGCGCTGGAAATTTCACTGGCGGGCGCCATCGTGAGCAACGAGTTCGCCGAGGCCCACGCGAAATTCGGGAGATAAGCGTCGTGTCGAGCTTTCAGGAATTGCTGAAAGAGGCGGAACTCGAGCCGGAGTATGGCTATCTGCGCAAATCCCCGCACGGCACGGCAGCGTTGTGGCATAAATTTTTCGAGCTGTTTTGCCGTGTGCTTTTTAATGTGTGGTGTCCGCTGAAAGTGGTGGGCCGCGAAAATCTGCCGTCCGCGCCGTTTATGTTTTGCAGCAATCATTGCAGCCATATGGACAGCGCGGCGCTGATGTACGCCGGTGGCGAGGATTTCGAGCAATACGGAATGGTGGCGGCGAAGGATTATTTTTTCGACAATCAAAAGCGCAACAGTTTTCTCTCGCGCTTGATGAATCTCATCCCCGCCGATCGCGGTGCCAATCGCGAGAGCATCGTGAAGCTGATGGTCGCTTGCCGAGAGTTCACCACCCACGGCCATCGCAGTCTTATTATTTATCCCGAAGGCACGCGTTCGCAAACCGGCGAGATGGCCCCGATGAAAAAAGGGCCGGCAATGATTGCCACCGAGTTGAGTTTGCCGATTGTGCCGGTTTATATTTACGGCACGCACCGTGCGTATCCGAAGGGCGGCAAATTTTTCAAACCCACGCGGCTGCGGATTTATATCGGGGAAGCGATTGACCCCAACCGCTTCCGCGAGGAACACGGCGGCAGCCGAATGATTTACAGCGCCATCACCCGCGAAATGGAAAACCGCATTCACAAGCTGAAGGAACTCCATGGCTGACCCTAAAATTCGCCACATGAAATGGTGGGGGTGGGGCCACGAGGACGTGAGCTTTAGCGACGCCGACAAACCGAAGCTGTGGCCTTATCTCAGCGGCGAGTTGGGACTGGAACAAGTCGAGCCCACGCCGCCGGTGAAATTTGATGACGTACATCTGCCCGCCGCCAAGGAGAACGCCCCCTTTGTTGCCGCGCTGCGCGACGCATTGGCGGACGATCAATTTTCTGTTGATAAAAAAGACCGCCTCATCCACACCGCCGGCAAGGCGTTCCGCGATTTGTTTCGCTTGCGGCGCGGCCAAGTGGATTTTGCGCCCGACCTCATCGTCTACCCCGCCAGCGAGGCTGACGTGGTGGCGATCGTTAAGGCGGCGCACGAACACAATGCCGTGCTCATTCCATTTGGCGGCGGCACGAACATCGCCGGCTGCATAGAGCCGAAGGACCGCGACGGGCGATTTATTGTGAGCCTCGATATGTGCCGGATGCATCGCGTGTTGGCGGTTGATAAGAAATCCCTACTCGCCCGCATCGAGGCCGGCGTTTACGGGCCGCATATGGAGGAACAACTCGAAGAGGAAGGCGTCACGCTGGGGCATTTTCCGGATTCATTTGTGCACTCCACGCTCGGCGGTTGGGTGGCCACGCGCTCGGCGGGAATGCAAAGCGACAAGTACGGCAAGATTGAGGACATGGTCATCGCGCTGCGGATGGTCACGCCCAGCGGCACCATAGTCACGCGGACAGTTCCCAATACTTCCAACGGCATTGACGTTCGTAGTTTGTGCGTGGGCAGCGAGGGCATTCTCGGCGTGATCACGGAGGTGACGATGCAAGTGCATCGCTTGCCGGAATACAAAAAGTTTGAGGGATGGTTATTTCCAGATTTCGAGAGCGGCATTCACGCCATCCACGAATGTATGCGGCACGGGACGATGCCGGTGATCACGCGCCTCAACGATCCAGGCAAGACGGCCCTTAGCGCGGCCTTTAAAAAAGTGGAGCCGCCGCTGAAACAAAAAATTGGCGCGGCAATGAAATGGTATTTGCGCAACATCAAAGGCATTGATTTCACAAAGTGCTGTATGATGACCACCGCGTACGAGGGCGATTACGATACGTTCCATATGCAGCGGCGCGATTCCAATCGGGTTTTCCGAAAACACGGCGGCGTGAATCTCGGCGAAGGCCCGGGCAATTCGTTCAAGGAAGCGAAGTATGATTTCCCGCACGTACGCGATTATTTGATGGACCGCGGCGTGATGGGCGACGTGAGCGAAACTTCCACCACGTGGGAAAACTTGCACAATCTTTATACCAAAACCCTCGCCAACATCCAAAAGGCCATCCGCGACACCGGCGTGGATCCGTGGGTGGGTTGCCACATCAGCCACAACTATCACACCGGCGCGAGCCTCTACTTTACCTTCGGCTGCCGCCAAATCGAAGGCCGCGAGCTGGACCAATATCTTTACATCAAAAAAGCCGCCGAAGATTCCTTCCTCCAAAACGGCGGCACTGTCAGCCACCATCACGCCGTGGGCACCGAGCATCTCCCGTGGATTGAGGATGATCTCTCGCCCACCGGCCTCAAAGCCGTGCGCGCCATCAAGAACGGCCTCGACCCCAAGAGCGTGATGAACCCCGGCAAAATCCTCCCCGGCCCCGATCCCCTGCGCGAATGGGGCTTGACCGATGAAGCCATTCAGTCGTTCAACAAGGCGGACTGATGTTTGCCAAAAAAGTAGTTATCATCACCGGAGCCTCCTCCGGCTTGGGTCGCCAACTCGCGCGTGACCTCGCTGCGCGGCGTTGTCGCGTGGTGCTATTCGCCCGCAATGCCGATGCCCTCGCCGAGGCCGTGGCCGAATGCGAAGCGGCGGGCGGCGAGGCAATGGCCGTCACCGGCGATGTTACACAGCCCGAAGATTGCGAGCGCCTCATCGCCAAAACCACGGAGCGCTTTGGCGGCATTGATTTTCTCATCTCCAACGCCGGTCTCAGCATGTGGGCCAAGTTCGAGGAAGTGACTGACCTCAATTTGTTTCGCCGCTTGATGGAGGTCAACTATCTCGGTCTTGTGCACACATTGCACTTCGCGCTGCCCGCACTCAAGAAGACCGGCGGCCTCATCATTTCCATCGGCAGCATCCAAGGGAAAATCGCCGTGCCCGCGCATTCCGGATACGTCGCCAGCAAACACGCGCTCGAAGGCTTTTGCGATACGCTGCGCTACGAGTTGGAGGAAACCGGGGTCGATATTTTGACCGTCCATCCGCATTGGATTCAAGGCACCCAAATGCGCGCCAACGCTTGCACCGCCGATGGCGCGCCGATGGGCGAAAGCAAGCGCTCGCACAATCACGAATCCATCACGCTGGAACAATGCGCGCGCGAAATTATCGACGCGATGCGCGACCGCCGGCGCGAACTCATCATCCCGCCGCGCCTGCGCCTCGCGCCGATTCTCAAGGCGCTGTGGCCCGCGCTGTTGCGCCGCAAAGTGCTGCGCATTTTTCGGGGACAGGGGAATTAGCAATGGCCCGAACGCCCACGCGCATTGGTTTTTCGTATTGGCTGGCCCGGTTCGTCTCGGGGCTGTTCACGAGCACTTGGATTCGCCGCCGCGTATTGCACGTTGATCGCGTGCCACAAACTGGCGGCGTGATTCTTGCCTCCAATCACGTGAGTTATCTCGATCCATTTTATATGGTCTGCTCCGTGCAGCGATTGGTCATCGCACTTGCGCGCGCCAGCGCCTACAAGGTGCCGCTGCTCGGGACGATGCTCCACAGTTGGGGGGTCATCCCCGTCGACCAATCCGGCAGTGGCCGTGGCTTGAAAACTTTCTTCACCCGCCTGCGCGCCGGCGATGCGGTGATGATGTATCCCGAAGGCACCCGCTCGCACACCGGCCAAATTCAAGCCCCGCAGCCGGGCGTGGGCCTCATTATTCTCAAGAGCGATGCGCCGGTGGTTCCCGTCAAATTGTTCGGCTCGTACGAAGCTTTCAACCGGCATCATTGGTTTCCGCGCCCCTATCGGGTGGAAATAAAGTTTGGCGAACCGCTCGACTTCCGCGACCTTCGGGCCAAGGCAAACGAAACCAAAGACAAAGAACAGCTCAAAAAATTATATCACGAAGCTGCCACTGATTTGTTGCACGCCATTGCGACAATCGAGCCGGGGCCGGATAAAACTTAATTTTAGGAAAACGATTATGAACATAACTATTCATTCTGGAAACTGGGAAGAACTTGACGTCGACGCGCTGGCCGTGCCGATGGTCAAGGGCAGTACTGTGGACGCCGCGCTCGATGCGCGCCTCGGCGGCTTGCCAAGCGAACTCATCGACAGCGGCGAATTCACCGGCAAAGCCGGCGCGTGCACGCTCATCCATCGCGTGCCGGAAAGCGCTGTGAAGCGTGTGTTTTTGATTGGTCTCGGTGAAGCGCCGATGGCGCGTCATTGGTTTGCCGCCGCCGGCCAAGCTGTGCGCGCCGCAGCCAAGGCCAAGTGCCGGTCGGTGGCGCTGCTGCTGCCGCACGATGCCTGCGCGCGTTTGGCTGCTGAGGGCGCGGGCTTTGGCCAGCATCGGCCCAGCGGTTATACAGAACAAAAACCGTGGCCGGTCGAGGAAGTGGTTTTGCTGACCACCGGCGACCAAGCCATCGCCGATGCTGGACGTATCACCGCCGAGTGCGTGAACCTAGCGCGCGAGTTGGTGGAAATCCCGGCCAACGATTTGGGCCCGGAAGAATTTGCAATGCGCGCTGCGCGCGAAGGCGAAGCCGCAGGATTGGAAGTGGAAGTGCTGGAGGAAGCCGCCCTGCGCGAACTGGGCGCGGGTGCGTTGCTCGCCGTGGGCCAAGGTTCCGTGCGCCCGCCGCGAATGGTGCGACTGAGTTGGATTCCGGAGGATCCCATCAACGACGATCATTTATTTTTGGTTGGCAAAGGCATTACCTTCGACACCGGCGGCCTGTCGCTCAAGCCCGCCAACTCGATGGAAAAAATGAAATACGATATGGGCGGCGCGGCCACGATGCTCGGCGCCATTACTGCCATCGGCCGTTTGCAGCCGCGGGTGCGTGTTTCCTGCCTGCTCGTGATGGCGGAAAATATGCCCAGCGGCACCGCCACGCGCCCCGGCGATATCATCACCGCGATGAATGGAAAAACCATCGAGGTCATCAACACCGACGCCGAAGGCCGCCTCGTGCTCGCGGATGCGCTCACGTACGCCAATCGTCTCGGTGCCACGCACATCATCAACGCCGCTACGCTCACCGGTGCGGTGAGTGTCGCGCTTGGTAGTGTGCGCGTCGCGTTGCTCGGCAACCACAAGGCGCTCGGCGACGGCATTGCGATGCGCGGACGCGAATGCGGCGAACGCTTTTGGCCGTTGCCGATGGATCCTGATTATCTGGAGCCAATGCGTGGCGATATGAGCGACCTGCGCAATGCCGGTGCCGATCG
>JAPKDK010000250.1 GCA_028872645.1 Verrucomicrobiota bacterium | reverse complement strand
GACGGGCAAACGAATTGCCATCAAGTCGCGATTCACCCTGCCGGCCGTCAAAGGCTCCTAGCATCGCTCACGCTTAAAGAACGAGAGGGAAGTCGTGTCACGATTGTAAGGCGAAAATGGAAGCACGATCTCCTGCTGCTGAATCTTCGAGACCCCGATGGGTTCCTTGCCGAAATCGACTCTCGTGTGGTAATAAACCATATCAAAAAATGAAGGTAGGTTTCATTTCTTCTTTTTCTTTTTCACGTTTACTTTATCCCACGGCATGGCCCCAACGCGTTTGGCCCAAGCCTCCCAATCATTTCTTAACTCTGCCGCCTTCTTGGGCATGGCGCTGGCAAGGTTCTTGAGTTCACTGCGGTCCTTGCTCATGTCGTACAATTCCCATGGGGTGTTATGCATGGCCACCAACTTGTAATCGCCTTTACGCACAGCACGGTTCCCTTCGTGTTCCCAAAAGAGCGTGCGTTCCCGCTGCTGGTCCTTGGTAAACAGGTTGAGTAAACTCACGCCTTCCATGTCTTCGTTCTTCAGGCCCGCTGCAGCGAGGCAGGTGGGCGCAATATCGATGAGGTGACTGGGCGTATGGCGCAACTCGCCTTGAGCCTTCACGCCGGTTGGCCAATGGACGATCAGAGGTGTAGCCACGCCACCCTCGTGGGTGTAGCGCTTATACATACGAAAGGGGGTATTGCTTAGGTTGGCCCAGCCGCGGCCGGAACTGGAGGACCAGCCGCCGCGCCTCCCCCACTCGGCATAATTGTCCACGCGTGTCTCAGGGTGCTTGCCGCTCTTGGCGAAGAGACCGCGCCAGTCGTGCACGCCAGTACCGGGCACACCATTATCGACCATGAACAGGATCAGGGCATTGTCCAACCGGCCGGCATCTTTAAGCTTTTTTACCACTCGACCTATATTTTGGTCCATGCGATCAATAATAGCTGCGTAGAGTGCCATCTTAAAATCCAGTTCATCGCGCAGCTTGGCATCGTAGGTTTCCCATTTGGGAGCATCCAAAGGTGAAAGTGCCCATTCTTTTTTGATCAAACCTAGTTTCACCATACGATTGTAACGTTCTTGGCGAAGCTTGTCCCAGCCCACGTCCCGGAAGCGGCCGCGGTATTTCTTGGTGTCCTCCTCACGCGCGTGCAGCGGGAAATGCGGCGCGTTGTAGGCTAGGTACAGGAAAAGTGGCTGGTCGGCGTGTTCCTTGAAGGATTCATCCATGAAATGCAGGGCGTAATCGGTGAACACATCAGTGGTGTACCATTCCTGATCCGGATGTAGATGGTTCACGGGCTTCTCGGTACCCGGAAGCACTTCTTTATCGTCTAGAAACACGGGGCAGTGCTTCAGCACGGTGAAATAGGAATCAATGAAATTACGCGTGCCATAAAAACGATCAAAGCCTCGTGCGATGGGCGACTGCGCTGGCTCGATTCCAAGATGCCACTTGCCGGTCATCGTGGTTCGATAACCACCCTTTTTGAGACGCTCAGCGAGAGTTGGAATATGCGGGAGGATGGTGCCGCTGTAACTGGGAATGCCCCGGTCGCGAGCCATGTGTCCCATGCCTGCCTGATGCTGATAAACCCCGGTTAACAATGCCGCACGGGAAGGGCAGCAGCGTCCGGTGTTGTAGAACTGCGAAAAGCGAAGCCCATTGGCCGCGAGCTTGTCTAGTACCGGCGTCTCTATCTCACCACCATAGCAGCCGAAGTCTGAATAACCAGCGTCATCGGCCATGATCAGGATAATGTCAGGTTGTTTCCTTTGTTCTCCGACGGCAGTGAGGTACAGCAGGAAAGCGAGTAGGGTAGGTAGGATAATTTTCATAGAGCAAAAAAATGCTGATGACTTTCTATTTTCCAACGCTGACCTCCAGGTCCGTCAGCTTGCCGTTGATACGGGCAGTGGGGGCTTCAGTATCGACCGGATTTTTGTCGTCATGACCAACGCAGATATCTTCCTGCGGGTGTCTGCTCAAAAGACCATGTGACTTGGCTTCAACCGATTTCTCACCAACTTGTATTGAGAGCTTTTCCTTGGTGAGGCTGGCGGTGATCTCCATTTTTTTTCGCGGTGAACCAAAAGTAATCTTCTGCACGGCATTTGCGCCGAGGCGAACGGTGAAAAAGAGGTTATCATCCTTTGCGTATAGTGCGTAACCCACCGCAGAGCCTCCGTGGGCAAGGATGATGCCGTTGGCTTTTTTGCTGGGTTCAATCTCTACTGTGACCTGAATGGTGAAGGGTTTGTTGGTAATATCGGGTAGTGATGCGCTGGTGAAGGCGTCACCCAGTTCAGCCTTGTTCCAGTTGATCGGTTTGGCAGGCTTCCCAGGTTTTTTGGCAGGTCGCTTGCGACCGGTGGAGGGGTAAAGTGTTACCGGATTCTGGACTGTACCGGCCGGCCGTTTATTGGCGGCAATGTCTTCAGAGATTTCTCCCGCTATTTTTTGCAACCTTTCGACAATGTCTGGGTTCCCTTTTGCCAGGTCGGTTTTTTCACCGATCTCTTTTTCCAGATTGTAGAGGCGGCCTCCCTTAGCCAGATCCGCATCGCGCTGGCGAATGCCCATGCCAAGGGATTGGCTGGTGAGGGCCAGTTTCCATGGGCCCTGCCGCACGGCCTTCAGTTGGGAGCCGCGGAAATAATGCCAGGTCTTACGCGGTGACGTTTCGGTCTTACCGAGCATCCACTTCGATACATCCATGCCATCAATCTTGATATTCTTTTTAACGTTGCCGCCGGCCAGTGAAACGAAGGTGGGGAGAATATCTGTGGTGCCGGCTATGCCGGCCGATTCAGTGCCCGGGGCAATGGTGCCGGGCCACCAGGCAATGGTGGGTTCGCGCACACCGCCTTCCAGGGTGCAGCCCTTGCTGCCGCGCAAGGGTCCCGATACACCGCCGGCCTTGCCCTTGGAAGCCCACGGACCGTTGTCGCTGGTAAAGAGAACTAAGGTATCCTTTTCAATCTTCAAACGCTCCAGAGTTTTGAGTACCTGGCCCACACTCCAGTCGACTTCCTCCACCCAGTCGCCATAGGTGCCATTCTTGGATTTGCCCACAAAATCTGGATGCGGAAAGAGCGGCACATGCATGGCAGTGTGAGGCAGGTAGAGGAAAAAGTTTTTCTCCGCCTTGGCGTTGGTCTCGATGAATTTCACCGCTTCCTCGGTGTATTCACGGGTGACGCGACGCTGACCTTCGTCTTCCAGTAGCTCGGCCACTTTTTCATCACGCATCAAAGGATGAACTCGTTTGCCGTTGGCGGTAGCGGTACGGCCCATGTCATTGGAGTAGGGGATGCCAAAGTAGCCATCAAAACCGTGGCGCGTGGGCAAAAACTCACGCTGATCTCCCAAATGCCATTTACCCACACACATGGTGGCGTAGCCAAGTTCCTTGAGGTAATCGGCGACCGTGTGTTCCTTGGGGTTGAGTCCGTTGCGTCCGGCGGGAAAGAAAACGCCGGGCACACCCACACGCGGCGCGTAGCATCCGGTCATCAACTGCGCGCGCGAGGCCGAGCAAACCGGCGCGGCATAAAAGCTCGTGAGCTTGCGCCCTTCCTTCGCCATGCGGTCCAAATGCGGCGTGCGGTTCAGTTTGGAGCCAAACGGCCCAATGTCGCCGTAGCCCATGTCATCGATGAAAATTAAAACCAGATTCGGATTCTCCGCTGCGGAAAGGGAAAACGCAAATAGTGCAAAGAGAGTGAGAAGAAAATGTTTCATGCGAGCCGCTATGCTAGTCGGCCTTCGTTGCGTGGGCAATGGAAATGCTCTGCCTTAACCCAGCGCAGCGAGCGCGTCGTTAAAGAGTTCGCTCGGCCGCATGGCAGAGTTTGTTTTCCCCTCGTCGGGTTGATAGTAGCCGCCGATATCCATAAGGGGGCCTTGGACGGCGATTAATTCCTCCACGATGGCGTGTTCGTTCTGTGCGAGTGTTTCAGCGAACGGGGAGAGCTGTGACTGCAGCTCGGCGTCATCGGTTTGGGCGGCAAGGGCTTGAGCCCAGTAGAGGGCGAGGTAAAAATGGCTGCCACGGTTGTCGAGTTCGTTGACCTTGCGTGAGGGAGATTTGTTTTCGTCGAGAAATTTGCCGATGGCGTCGTTGAGCGTTTGCGAAAGGACAAGCGCCTTGGCGTTGCCGGTTTTGGTGCCGAGGTCTTCGAGGGAAACGCCGATGGCGAGAAATTCGCCGAGCGAATCCCAGCGCAAATGGTTTTCGGCGTTGAA
>JAPKDK010000249.1 GCA_028872645.1 Verrucomicrobiota bacterium | reverse complement strand
CCGCCCAGCCTGCGCATCGGTTTGCTGAACACCGTGCGCCACATTGGCAAACGCGACGCGACTGCCATCAGCGTGGCCGAACACGCGCTATTGAGTGTACTGAAAAAAACCCGGCGCGCCGTTGAGGTAGCCTACATTGCCCAAGCCCTCGAGGATCTTTCGCCCGAAGTGCACAAAGAAACGTACCTGCTCGCCACGCGCGATTTGCTTTCGCTGCCCATCCTCGACGAAAGCCGCGAGGTCTCCTTTCTTGACCGCCAAAACCGCGGGATGCTGTTCAACATTTTGCGCCAACACAAAGACACGCGCTTCGTCGATCAAGCCAAAACCCAACTTGTCCGAACCGGCAAACAACGCCAGCGCGATGGAAAGGAAGTTGAGGTCACTTATATTGACCGCTCCGTGCTCGGCTACCTCACCGGCGTGCTCGGCGCGAAGGCGATGCCCATCCTTGCCAATATTTACGACAGCCCCGATTTGGACGAACGCAACCGCAGCAGCATCCGACAGATTGCCGCCAACTACATCGGCGTCAGTGAAGACGCCAATATCATCGTCAACAAACGCATGGCCGAGAGCTTTCAAATGCTCGCCACCACCGGCGAAAAGAAACGCGAAAGCCGCGCGCAAGGTTTACGCAACGTCCAATATTACCTCGGCCGCCTTGGCGAAGGGCGGAATGTGCCCGCGGAAACACTTCAAGCTCGCAAACAATATCTCTCCACCCTCCGCGTGCAAACACAGGACAAAGAAGTGCTCGTATGGATGGATCGCGCCGACCAACGGCTCATCGATATGAGCGACCCCGAGAAGGCCAAAAAACTCGATGGCCGCTTCGACCCCCGCCGCGCGCCGCGCAAGCGCTAACGGCTGTTCATTCGCGCGTGCGGATGCTAACCTCCGCGCGTTGAATAATCACAATCCCATCATCGCCGCGTTGGACGTTCCCGACGCCGCGCGCGCTCTGGCGCTCGCCGAACAACTCGCCCCCGCCGTAGGCGCATTCAAAATCGGCAAAGAACTCTTCGTCGCCGAAGGCCCCGACATCGTCCGCCGCGTGCGCGACACCGGCGCGAGCGTGTTCCTCGATCTCAAATTTCACGACATCCCCAACACCGTCGCCAAAGCCGTCGCCAGCGCCGCGCGGCTCGATGTTCAAATGCTCACCGTCCACGCCAGCGGCGGCACCGAAATGCTCCGCGCCGCCCAAGCCGCCGCCGACGAAGGCGATCCCCCCCCCTCATCCTCGGCGTCACCGTGCTCACCAGTATGGACGAAACCGACCTCGCCGAAATCGGCATCCAAAAAAACCCCGCTCAACAAGTCCAACACCTCGCCACCCTCGCCACCGCCGCCGGACTAAAAGGCCTCGTGTGTTCGCCAATGGAAATCGCCCCCCTACGAAAAATCCTCCCCGACGACATACAGCTCGTCACCCCCGGCATTCGCCCCGCCAACAGCGACACCGGCGACCAAAAAAGAATAATGACTCCCGCCGAAGCCATCAATGCCGGAGCCAGTTGGCTCGTCATTGGAAGACCCATTTGCGCCGCCGAAAACCCACGCGCAGCAGCCGAGGCAATCCTCGAAAGCTTGGCCGGATTGGCGAAATGAAAAGTTTGACGCGCGGCTACATTAAGCCGCGTTGGAGTTCACGCACTTGGGCCCTTTGAGGGGGTCCTTTGCCGCTTCAATGACTGGGAATTCTTCGGCGGTCAGATTGATGGCGATCCATTCCTGTTGATCTTCGGGCACATCGTCCTCGGCGTGGATGGCTTCCACAGGGCATGCGGCGACGCACGCATCGCAGTCGATGCAAGTCTCGGGGTTGATCAACAGTTTGTCGGGCGCTTCGTGAAAGGCGGCGACCGGACATTCATCCACGCAGCTCGTGTAAACGCAATCGACACAGGCACCTGTAACAATGTAAGCCATAATTATTTTCTCCCGCCCGCGGATCACCCACGAGTTGCGGGAGGCTATTCATTCAAAGCCCAAAAGTCAAACTGCTTTGCTCACCAAACCTGCACGGAATCGGCGGCGAAAATTTCTTCGAGCAAAATTGAGTAGTCGCCGTTGGGGTCTACTTCGGTGAGATCGATGATGCGGGTTTCGTGGCCGGTGGTTTCCTGGGCGGCGATGATGCTGGCGGGCAGCGGGTCGTCTTCGCGGGTGAGGATGTGAATGATACGGGCCATAATTAAAATCGGATGATTAAAAGCGGATGACGATTGCCGCCTCGGCGGCCAGTTCGGCGAGGGCGGGTTCTTTGAGGTGGTTTTTCAGAATCACTTCGGTGTCGAGCGCTTCCATGGTTTGATCGTCGGGCATCACGTACACGCGCCCGCCTTTTTCGCGGATCATCGGGAGGAATTGTGTGTACATTTTGCCTTCGGGCATATCTGCGGCGGCTTCGCCCAGCGCGTGCGCAGCGGCGTGATGTAACACGATGTTGACTTCCACCTGTTCCCACACGCACACGCCACCGGCCAAACGCACAGCCTCGGCGGCGCGCGGGTTGGTGCGGGGATCACCATCGATGATGATGAGTACCTTCCGCTTGGGCTTTGCGTCGGGCTTCAGTTTGTCGGCGAGTGTATCCATCTATTAATTGAAACTCACAAAGCGATCGGTGGCGGCCATCACATCGTTGAGCAATGCGAGGCCGCCGTACAATGCGTTTTCGCCGGGAACAATTTTGCGCCGTTGGCAGGCATAGGCGCAGGCGAAGAGGCGGAGGCCGTGGTCGCGCAGGGTTTGCACGCGCTCGTCTTCCACGCCCGCCACGGCGTCGTCGAGGCAGTAGAGGTAGACTTCGTCCTTGGCGGTGAGTGCGGCGGCGGCGAGCTGGAGACCGTGGTGAAAGCTGGCGTGCGTGGGCGCGACGGAAATCAGAATGCCCAGTTTTCGGCCTTTTGGCACCTGCTCCTGCTCCATAGGGCGAGGGTAATGAGACCGCGCGATGGTGTCAAACGCCGGCGCTTATTTGATTTTCACCCCGTGCTCCCACAGCGGCATGAGGTCGGGATCGTTGACGGCCATATTTTTGACGCGCTTAGAGTCGCCTATTTTGAGCGCGCATTCGAGCCATTCGCGGGCTTCCTGAATGGCGCCGCTTTGGCATTTGTAACAGGCGAGGTTGTATGGGATCGCCTCGTCGTGCGGAAAGCGTTTGAGCATCGGCACGAGTAAGTTGAACGCTTCTTCAAAACGCTCGAGATAAAAAAGCGCGTTGCCGTGGTTGATCCAGCCTTGCGGCATCTCCGGCTGCGCCTCGATCATTTGAAGGCTGATGTTGAGGCAACACTCCCAATCCTGCATACGATTGTGAATATGCCAACGCACCTGCAGCACGTCAAAGTGACGCAGGTAGTCCGGTGAAATCAACTCCAACTCGGCCAAAGCCGAATCGTAGTCCCCCAATTCCATCCACCCTTCAGCGCCGGACAGGAAATGCGTGTCCGGTGGTTCCAGTTGTCCCATCTTCATTGCTTGCCCCAAATGCGAAAACACGATGCACCTATGCGAAACGTTTGGTTGTTCCCCCTCCTTGGTGAATTCGTGCGACTCCCTCGCAACGACATAATGTTTAGCAGAAACCGGGCCAACGCCCAAGCTCAGGTTATTCACCACGCATTTGGCTGAAAACAAAAGATTGTGCGAAACTGAATGGCACTATTTCCCACACAGCCGCAAAAGTTCCGATTCGTCAATCACCGGCACGGACATTTTTTCCGCCTTGGCCAGCTTGCTCCCCGCCGCTTCGCCCGCCACCACGTAGTCAGTTTTTTTACTGACGCTGCCGACCACCTTGCCGCCGGCCGCCTCGATGCGCGCCACCGCCTCGTGGCGTTTCAAATTTGGCAGCGTCCCCGTCAGCACCAACGCCTTGCCCGCCAACAGCCCGGCGGCTTCGCCGGAAATTACTATGGAAGATTCAAAATTTAATCCCGCCTTGCGCAGCACTTCAATCAACTGACGATTCTGCGGATCGCCAAACCAAAAATGTACACTCTTGGCAATTACCTCCCCCACGGCATCAATCGCCACCAACTCCTCTTCCGAGGCATCCATCAATTCATCCAAATTCGTAAACCGCCGTCCTAACGCCTTCGCCACACCCGCGCCCACGTGCAATATTCCCAGCCCGAAAATCAACCGCCACAAATCCCGCTGCTTACTCGCCTCCAATCCGCCCAAAAAATTCTGCGCCGACTTCTCCGCCATTCGCTCCAATCCCGCCACCTCCGCCTGCGCCA
>JAPKDK010000248.1 GCA_028872645.1 Verrucomicrobiota bacterium | reverse complement strand
ATTTATCCCGATTACCCAACCATCTGCGCCGGCTTCGGCGTGCAATGCGAGCGCGTGATATACGAGAAAGACCTCCGCCCCGCCCTGCGCCGAATGCTCGCCTCCAAGGAACCGTACGTGCTGGACATCATCACCCCACACACCGAGCACGTGCTGCCTTTCATCCCCGCGGGCGGGACAGTGGCGGATATGATTTACTAATGAAACATTCCTTTTTGATTTTGTTCGCCTTAGCCATCGCGCTGCAAGCGGCGGATGTGTCGCTGGATTTATCCAAACAAAAACTCGGCAAAGCCCCGAAAGGCTTCACCGCAAAAGTTGCCGGTGTCGGTAAGCCCGGAAAAGCAATCGTGCGTGAAGGCCAAATTCCGGCACTCGTCGGGGCAGGCAAGGTCAAGGGCCGCCTCATCGAAGTCACCGGCGACAACACGAATCCAAATCATCTCACGCTGGTGATGCTCGACGCGATGGCCCCGAATGATTTCAGTGCCTCAGTGCGCTTCCGCATCACCGCCGGCAAGATCATGCCCGTCGCCGGCATTGCCTTCCGCGCGCAGGACGAGAACAATTATTATCTGCTCGCGGTGAAGCCGAAGGACACCCGCCTGTATTGGACTGCTTTTGAAAAAGGAAAGGCCGTGCAGGGCTTGCGCGACAACAGTATCGTGACCGCACCGGGCGGCTGGCATGACCTTAAATTTTCCGCCAAGGCCAATACCTTCACGTGGACTCTGAACGGCCGGAGTCAGTTCATTAAGTACGACCCCCAGAAAACCCCGGACTTTCGCAAGGGCAAGTTTGCGCTTTGGGTGCGCTCGGACACGCGCGCAGAATTTGCCCTGCTTGAGTTGCTCAACCCCGCCGAAATGTTGGCCCAGCAGCATGGCAAAGTGCTGCGCCGCGTGGCGCGCGAAGATGCTCGCGTGTTGTCACTCCAACTCGTCGCTCGACGCGCGCCCAACCAAGCCCCGCAAATTCTCGGCAGCCTCGACGCCGCCGAAGTAGGTCGGCCCGCCCATGCGGATTGCGCCAAAGTAATCGATCAAAACAAGGTTTTCCATGGGCAAAAAAATAATGAGGCGTTTGTGACCTTGCCTTTGCGGGATAAGAACGGAATCATCATTGGCGCGGTGCGTGTACGTTTGCGCAGTCCTTCGGGCACTGATAAACGTCGCGACATCGCCCGCGCGGCAGCCCTCACTCAGCGCATTAAGGGAAGCTACCCCGACGCGAAATCACTTTTTCAATAGCAACTCAGGCGGAACTCTTCCCTCGGAGGAAGGTCGCTTGCGATCGGGTGCCTTTGGGAAATCATCTTTCATCACCTCACGATGTGCGCCAGTGATGCCTACCCGGCCTTCATCATCTCGCACCAGCGCGGGCGGATATTGCTGGAAGAAATATGTCTGCCGCACCAACAGTTGCCCTTCGGGACCCACCTGATAATAGCGGAAACTTTTTGCATAAAATTGGAAGAAAACATGGGTGACTCCTTGGGGGTCCATTTCCATTTTCGGTTTTCCAAACGGCACTTTCCGGCCTAGATCAAGCACATTGTAAATGCGCATTTCATTTCCCCGCGTGCCTTCCACCCGAAGAAATAAATGGGTACGCCCGTGCACCCGTGTGCTGCGCAAAGTGTAGGTTCGCAGGTCGGGCGGCTGCCCCACTTGCCGAGGGGCCACGCCCCGCCGCATCTCGGCGATCTTTACCCCGGACACCACTTGAAACTTCAGCGGACGCACATCCAGGGTGTGGTTGTTAAATTGCCTGATTTTGATTCTGGCATGAATGGTGAACACGCCCGGCTTACTGAAATCAAATATCGGCGCCATCTGGTACGTCCAAATATGGCTCTTGCCGTTGTCCACCAAAATTGATTTACCCCGCGGAGGATTGCCGTTGCGCAGCACGGGGATGCCCCGGCCATCGTGCGCGGAAAACTTGATCCAATCTTCCCCGTCCGCCAGCATTACTTTTTGGCCGGACACATTGCGAACGATAAGTTTGACGACCACGGCCTGATTGGGCAAAAAATTATTGCGGTCGGTGACCATCTTCACCTGCAATAATTGCGCGTGGACGTTCAGGGAAAACAAGCATCCCACCAATAGAAACAAATACCCCCTCCTCATGTTGAAACTGTGCGACGAAAGGGCCTGGTTTTCAAGGCTAAACGGGCTGACTCGGACGTGAGTTATTCACCGTTGACCAAAACCTGCCGAACCTCGGCCGCCACTTTTTCCACCTCAATACTGCGCAGGCAATCGCGTTCGCGCTCGGCGGTGCAGGTGCGCGAAAGGCAGGGGACGCATTCCATTACCGAGGTTTGCAGCACGGCACCGCGTGCTTGATAGGGGCCCGTGCGGCGTGGATCGGTGGGGCCAAAGAGGGCCACCACCGGTTTGCCCAACGCGGCGGCCACGTGCATGGGGCCGGTGTCGTTGGTCACCATCGCTTCGCTGGCGCGGATCCATTCCACCATTTCGGGCAAAGTAGTTTGGCCGGTTTTATCCACGCACCGAGCGCCCACCGCGCCGAGGCGCGCGCCCAATGCGGCATCTTCTTTGCCGCCGAGCACCACCACCCGAAGGTCGCCCTGCTCCATTAATAAATTTCGGGTGAGGGTTTCAAAGGATTCCATCGGCCAACGTTTGTTCTCCCAACGCGCGCCGGGGCAAAGCGCCAGCCAACGTTGGCCCGCTTCGCAGCCTTCGGGCAAAGTGTTATCGTGGCGGGGCATCCACTCGAAGTCATCGTTGTTTTCCAAACCCAAATGCGGCAGCACAGCGCGGCACCAATCCACGGCATGCGCGTTGGGGCTCGGGCGTTCCACGGCCACGTCGTACGCGGCGGCGGCGCCTTCGCGGTGTTGATGCAGTCCGATGGTGAGCCCAGCGCGCGCGATCCAGCTAAACGCCGCGCTGCGGGCGAGCCCCTGCAAATCCAAAACCACATCAAACCGCTCACAGTGAAGCTGGCCGAGCTGTTGCACGCCGCGGGCCAAGCCGGCGGGCGTGCCCCAGCCGCGCCGATGGAAGGGATGCACGGCGGCGAGGTCGGGGTCATTTTGCAAAAGGGGCGTGAAGCTTTGGGCGATCCACCAGTGCACCTGCCAGTGGGGGCGCTGGCGCTTGATGAGCCGCAGCACGGGCAGCGCGTGGATGACATCTCCGAGGGAGCTGGGCTTGAGGATAAGAAGCTTCACGCCGATCGTGGGCGGGCATCACTTCCCGTAATCGAGCCGCTCGGCCAAACGCTCGGGCAGCCCGGCTTCGATGATTTTTTTCTGGGTGGTCTCGATATCGTAATTGATGCGGATGAGTTCCACCGTTTCATTCTTGGCATCGTACACGCAGTACGACGCGCGAGGATCGCCATCGCGCGGCTGACCCACGCTGCCGACGTTGATAAAATAGCGTTTACCCACTTCGAGATTGAGATGCTCGAAGGTGCCGCCGTCCACTTCAATGCCGTCATCAATGAACACCAGCGGCACGTGCGTGTGTCCGTGAAAACAAAGCACGGTGCTTTGATAAGTGAAACTAGCCGCCGCATCGCTGACGTCCTGCACGTAGCCCCAGTAGCGCGGGCTGTCCATGGTGCCGTGCACGATGGAAAAATGATCGATCAACCGCACGTAACGCAAATCGCACAGCCACTGGCGATCTTCGGCACTGAGTTGATCGCGCGTCCAAATGACGGCTTCGGCAGCCACGGGGTTGAAGGCGGAGAGATCGCAATCCTGGCCGATGTATTCGTCGTGATTGCCCATCACGCAAGGCATATCCAGCCCGCGCACGATGTTTATGCATTCCTTGGGGTTGGCGTTGTAGCCGACGACATCGCCGCCGCACACGAAACTTTCGCAGCCACGCTTTCCCGCATCCTCAAGCACTGTATTCAGCGCTTCGAGGTTACCGTGGATGTCTGATATGATCGCGTATTTCATGCGGAAACATCAGCGGGCAATTTCGAATCCGAGAAATTCGCCCGTGCTGTCGCTCCATTCCGATTGGGTCTCGCGGATGAAGCGGCGCAATCCTGCCTCGGGAATCGCCGCTTGAAAAGCCTCTAATTCTCCCCGCTCGCCTTCCACCAAAAGTTCCACCCGACCATCGGCCAGATTTTTCACCCAACCGGTCACCTCAAAACCCAGCGCCGTTTGCTTCACCATGTAGCGAAACCCAATCCCCTGCACACGCCCGGAAAACAGAACCTGCAGGCGCGCGGGCATTAGATTCCCCGATCTGGCTTGTGCACCTCGTACTCGCCTTTGCTGGTTTTCTTCA
>JAPKDK010000247.1 GCA_028872645.1 Verrucomicrobiota bacterium | reverse complement strand
GGCTGAGCCTCCATGCTTATCCAAGCACCCACGGTTTGCGATGGCCCAATTTGTTGATCAACGCGCTAGCCTCCTTATCGCCGATGATTTGCTCCTTCTTGGGGTCCCATTTCAGTGCCCGACCCAAGGCATTGGAAACATAGCCGAGGTGTCCGGGAGTAATGGAACGGTGTGCGGTTTCGGCGGGGCAGATGGCCTCCTTGCGGCTCTTCACACCATCCAGGAAGTTGCGTGTGTGTCCGGGTGACGCGTAAGCCTTTTGCTTGCCGGCGTTAAAGTCGAGCTTCGCCCACGTGGGATTGGAAGCCTCCATCCTGCCGCGCGTGACGTAGACCCAGCCGTCCTCGCCAATGACTTTCACCCCCATACGGTTGTGCGAGCCGATACTCGTCTTGATGCCACCGGCGTATTCGCAGTGCACCTCGTAATGCGGTGGTGCGTCGTAGCTCTTGGACTTACTCTTGGTAAAGTTTTTAGCCTCCACGCGCGTGGGGCCACCCTTGTCTTCACCGAGCGCCCAGTGGCAGATGTCATTGTGATGGCCGATCCAGTCCATGAGTTGTCCGCCGCCATAGGAGAGATGCCAGCGCCAGTTCCAGTGATGCCTTGCTGCCACGTAGGGAAGCAGTGGCGCGGGCCCGGTCCACATTTGGTAGTCGGCGCGCGTGGAATAGTCATGCTCGGTTGAGTCGCCTCTGTCACTGTCATGACCCTTGGGCAGTCCAACCTGAACCTCCTTCACCTTGCCAATTACTCCGTTTAAGACAACCTCCACAGCGTGGCGAAAACGGCGGTCAGAGCGCTGTTGTGATCCGGTCTGGAAAATCGCCTTCTGCTTGGCTGCCTCCCGGTAAACGGCCTGACCCTCGGCAAAGAAATGGGTGATTGGTTTTTCACAGTATACGTCCTTGCCGTTTTGGAGCGCCTCAAGGGTTTGCAGCGCGTGCCAATGGTCGGGCGTAGCCACGATAACCGCATCAAGATCCTTGCGGGCGCAGAGCTTTCGAAAATCGTCGTAAGTATCACACGGCTTGGTGCCGTATTTTTTGCCGACCGACTCGGAGGCAGGCTTACGGCCAAGCTTTTTGTTTCGCCCGCCGCCATGCGTTTCGTACGGATCGCACGTGGCGATGACCTGCACATCAGCCTCACGGAGAAAGGAACCCATCACCCCGGTTCCGCGACTGCCGGAGCCGGTGAGGCCAACGGTGATGCGGTTACTCGGCGCGACCTCTGCTCGGCCCAATACGGAACTGGGAACAATGGTGGGAGCAACCACTGCAGTTAGCGCGGTGGTCTGCAGGAAACGACGACGGGAGAGTTGAGTTTTTTTCATAAGGCGTGAACGGATTGTGAGCACGTGAACGATTGAAGCAAGAAAAGATTCACCCCGCTGGCCGTTTCCGACTCAGCGGGGTGAGTTGAATGTTTTGGTCTGACCGGTTATTTCACGTGCAGTACACCCCTCATCAGCAGGTGGTGTCCTGGGAAGGTGCAGACATAGGGGTAGTCACCGGGTGTCGTGGGTGCGGTGAATTCAATCACCTGTTCCTTGCCGTGATCGATCAGCTTGCTGGCCCAGATCACGTCACTGCTCTTAGGAACAAATCCGACATTGAATCCTTCAGCGCCCAGAGCAATGGCCGCAGTGGCGATTGCCTCGAGTTTGCCGGGGTTAACCAGCACGATGTTGTGCGGCATGAAGTCCGGGTTCGCGAAGGTAAGCTTGATCTTCTTGCCGGCTTTCACGGTGAGTTCCGGAGTATCGTACTTCATCTTCTCGACAATGGTCGCAATCCGGATCGTAGTGAGATCCTTAGTGTCAGAAAGAATGCCAGATTTTTGTTTCTCGATGGGTTTCTTTTCTGCTGACTGGCTCGCGATCGAGGCGGAGGTGGCCCAGAACTGCTTGACCGTCGCAGCGGCCACACGGGCATCGCCCATCGGTGAATTCAACATTTGATCAAGTAGTTTCTGGTTCTTCACGTTGTGTTGCTGGTGCAGCCAGAGAGCTTCAAGCAGATGGTGGGCATCTTCAGCCTTCTTGGGATTCCATTGTTTTACCCATTTGGCGAGTTCGCCCATTACCTCGGACGTTTCCCGTTCACTCAGCTCGATGCGTGCGCGATGCCGCGTAAGGTTGGTGCGCTCCTTCAGGAGATCGAGCAGCTTGGCGATGGGTTGACCATCCACCTTAACGCGTTTCATAAGTGGCCGGCCTTCGTGAGTGACACGGTAAACACGACCAAATTCGTGGTCGCGACTTGGGTCACGCACATTGTGCTGCATGTGGCCGATGATGATGTTTTGCCAATCGGACACATAAAGCGCCCCATCGCCACCAATCTCAAAATCCGTTGGGCGGAAGTTGCGATCCTTGGGTGATTGCAGAAAGTTTTCTGTATTCTGTACATCTTTCAAGCCTCCACGCACGCCCCAGACGTCTCCCACGGCGCCCTTGGGCTTGGAGTTGGCATCGTCCGGCTTGGTTTTCTTGGCTACTTCGTAGTCGTCGCTGAAGCCATCTTGATCGGTGTCCTTGCCCTGAGCTGAGTGGACCAGATGGTAGTTCTTTATGCCAAGGTAACCGATGGTATTTAGGACGATAAAGTTGCCCTGGTATTGATCCGGAAAATGCGGGCTGGAGATGATTCCGCTGGCGGCTACCGGCCGCACGGTTTTGTTGAGCAGTGTCTGCATACGGAAACCGCCTCTACCATCAGGTCGCACTTGATAGACACGCCCGCCGGTGCCGTCGGTCGCGAAGTGGTAGCCCCAGTAGTTGAAGCTTACGCCGTGCGGGTTAGGTGAGTTATTTGCATGAATTCCGTATTCAAAGGTACGCGGGTTAAACCGGTACATGGCACTATTGCCGTGCTGTTGGTTTTTTGTCCAGGGAGTCTCCACATTGCTCACGTGGAATACACCACGCTGGTAGTAGAAGTTGCCGCCCGGGCCGTAAACAAAGGCGTTGGCACTGTGGTGTGTGTCAGCAGAATCCAGACCGTGGAAGAGGCGGATGCGCACATCAGCGACATCGTCTCCGTCGGTATCTTTCAGAAACAGGATATCTGGTACGCTGGCGACAATGACACCCCCATTCCAGAATTCAAAACCGGTGGGGTTGTGCACCTTGGCAAAAGTGATGGCCTTATCGGCTACACCGTCACGGTTTTCATCGGGGAGGATCAGGAGCCGGTCATCCATTTTCTTTAGTGGTTCCCATTTGGGATAGGTAGGCCATGTTGCTGCCCAGAGGCGCCCTTTTGTATCTACTGCCATTTGTACCGGGTTGGCCATTTCTGGAAACATTTCCTCTGAAGCGAAAACGTTGACCTTGAGGCCTTTGGCCAGCTGTAGCTGAGAGGCAGTTTCATTTGGCGTCATGTAGGTTTTACCTCCTTCTTTTTGGGCGTTGCTGCTGCGAGATTTGCCACCCACGTTGGATTTCACCTTCACGGGGGGTGGTACATTGGAATCGTCGACTTTGTAGGAGGTATTGCCATTGGCATGAGCCCATACCTTCTTATCGCGGTTGGCCACCATCACATCAATCATGTCCAGTTCGTGCATTAGCACGTCGCGGTTGGTCTGTCCGTCTACAAACTTCAGTCCGGACCGGCCACCCCACACGTCGTTGCCGTCAGTAGCACGGTAGCGGTTGTGCCAGTGCCAGTTTTTATCCAGTACGGCAGTGCGGATACTTTCCACCTGCTTGGTATTTGAAGAAACTTTCAAGCCCATCAGCTTGCTCGCCAGATGTTGTGCGATCAGCTTGTTGCCGAGGCTATTGGGGTGAATGCCATTGATAGTGAGAGGCTCCTTGTTTTTTGCGTAGAGCATCTTGGAAGCGTGGAACAGATCAACATAAGGAATTTTGCGTACGGCTGCTGCCGCTTCGGTGGCTCCAGCATATTGCATGAGGCGGGCGTTGTTCGCCTTGCCATTAGGAAGATTTGGATCGTTCAGATCCTCGTGAGCAATCGGCGAACAAAGCACAATGCGCGGGGCTCCCTTGCCGCTGTAGTTTTGCTTTTTGGTGTCGTCGATCCACTTCATTAATTCCTGAGCGAAGCTAGCCGGGTTTTTGTCGTATGACTCATTATATCCCCAGAAGGCGATGATCACATCGGCCTTGGAGATCTTCAGATATTCGTGTGGGTTAATGAACCCCCTGTTCCGTGGACGACTGTTCACCTTATCGCCTGAAAAGCCGTGGTTTCTAAACACCAGTTCGTGCTTGGGCAACGCGGACTGCACATAGCTTTCCAGCCAGCCGTGGTGCTGCATTCGCTCCGCCAGCGTATTGCCAAGCAGCACGACGTGGTCGCCTTTTTTGAGTTCCAGTTGGGCCGCATTGG
>JAPKDK010000246.1 GCA_028872645.1 Verrucomicrobiota bacterium | reverse complement strand
ACCGCCGACTGGAAACTGGTGCGTGATTTCCGCAACCCTGAGCGCGATGAGTTATTTGATTTGAAGAACGATCCCGCCGAGTCGCATAATGTCATCAAGGCTAGGAAGAATGCGGCCGTGGTCAAGGAATTACATAGCATGATCCTCAAACGCATGCGTGCGGTAAATGATCCGGTTTTGAAAAATCTGAAATGAATACCCGAAGACATTTTTTGAAAACAGGGGTCGCGTTGGCGGCCGGGTTTGGCGGGCTGCAATTGCTCACCGGAACAGCGACCGCGCGGGCGGTGAAAGGCTACGGGGCTTTGCTGGCGGATCCAAAGAAGTTTCTGGATTTGCCAAAGGGGTTTTCGTATCGCGTAATTTCCAAGGCGGGCAATCCCATGGCCGATGGCTTGCAGGTGCCGGGCGCTGCGGACGGAATGGCGGCCTTCCCCGGGCCGAAGGGCTTGACGGTGCTGGTGCGGAATCACGAATTGAATCCGGCTATCACTGGCTCAGGCGGTGCTTTTGGCGAAAGTAACAAAAATCTCACGGATCAAATTCGCGCGAAAATGTACGACGCCGGCGGTCGACACGAAGGCAAGCAGGTACCCCCCAGTCTTGGAGGCACCACCACGCTGGTGTACGACACGAAGCGCGGCCGCATGGTACGGGAGTTTCTCAGCCTCGCAGGCACGGTGCGCAATTGCGCGGGCGGGCCGACTCCGTGGAACAGCTGGATTACCTGCGAAGAAACTGCGGATCGCGCGGGCGGCACGTTGATGCAGAATCACGGCTATAATTTTGACGTGCCGGCCACGGCCCAGCCGAAATTGGCGCAGGCGGTGGCGTTGAAGGCAATGGGGCGGTTCCGGCACGAGGCGGTGGCGGTGGATCCGAAGACGGGCATCGTTTATCAAACGGAAGATTTGGGCGATAGCGCGATTTACCGGTTCATTCCCAAAACCCCCGGCAAGCTCGCCGCGGGCGGGCGGTTGCAGGCGTTGGTGGTGCGCGATTCGTTTTCGTTGGACACGCGAAACTGGAAGGAGCAATTCGTGAAGGTCGGAGCAAAGCTCGCCGTCTCGTGGGTGGATTTGGATGAGGTGGAGTCGCCCAAGAACGATCTGCGACTGCAAGCGCAAGCCAAGGGCGCGGCAAAGTTTGCGCGCGGCGAGGGCATGTGGTGGGGCAATGGCGACGTGTATTTTGTCTGCACCAACGGCGGCAAAAAACAGCACGGGCAAATTTGGAAACATACTCCCGCCACCGGAACGCTGGAGCTGTACGCGGAGCCGAATGACCCCGCGGTGATTGATCGCGCGGACAACCTCACGGTTGCACCTTGGGGCGATTTGGTCTTGTGCGAGGACGGTCCGGGCGAGCAGTTCCTATCCGGCATCACGCCGAAGGGTGGTTTTTACAAAATTGCCCGCAACGCCGTGAGCAACAGCGAATTTGCCGGCGCAACATTTTCCCCCGACAGCACCACGCTCTTCGTGAACATACAGCATCAGGGATTGACCCTCGCCATCACCGGACCTTGGCGCCAGTAAACTTCTCGATAGACGGCTGACCCTGAAGCCAGCCAAGCTCCGCTAGGAATTCATCGGTACGACGCATCGTCGCAATAAACATTTTGTTGCTACGACGACCGTAGTTGAAGAAGCCGTGGAGCTCTTCCGGATAAGCCGCCAGTTTTGTGTCGTTGCCGGCGGCTATCATTTTTTTTACAAACGCGGCAGAAGTCCAGAATTTCACGGTTGGATCGGCCTCGCCGTGCAACACCAGCGTAGGCGGTTGACCTTTCCGCACATGATGCCACGGCGAGAGCTGTTCCGGCGGCACGCCCATGCGCTCACGCAGTCCGGCGATGTTTTCCGGATTGAGAAAATCGTTTCTTCCCGGAACGGGTGCCATCACGCAAGGGGGGTTGAAGAGTACCATCGCATTGGGCACGGAACTTATCGCTGCGTTTTCACCCTTGGCCTCAAACCCCTTGATCACACCGGTGCAAGCGGCCACGTGTCCACCCGCCGAGCCTCCGCCGGCGGCGATGCGGGCGGGGTCCACTCCCAGTTTTTTTGCATTCACTCGAATCCAACGCACGGCGCTCTTGCCGTCCTCAACGCAGGCGGTGGCCAGCGTGCCGTGCAGATTACGGATGCGATATTCGGCGGTCACCGCCACCATCCCGCGATTGGCCAGATAGCGGCATTGCTGCTCAAATTGCCTGGGAGTCCCACTCTTCCAGCCCCCACCAAAGAAAAAAACAATTGCCGGCGCATTCGCTTTTTGTTTCACCGGCCGGAAAATGTGCAGGTGCAGTTTCACCTCACCGATTGTTTTGTAGACGGCTTTTTCAGCCCCTTCAAGCTTGTCGGGCCAAGCTTGCTTGCGTTGGGCGGATGTGGTGAAGACACACAAAAGAGTAAACATGATAACAAGGCGTTGCATGGCCTCATCCTGACATGCTGGAAGCTGAAGGCAAAGTCGGAAAAAGTTGGCTCATCAAAGACGATGTGAAATACTGCCGACCCATGAATGATGCACCTGAAGTAAGAAGGGTTCTAGTCACCGGTTCCGCCGGGCGTGTTGGGCAGGCGGTGGTTCTGGAACTTCTGAGTCGTGGACATCTTGTGCTGGGTTATGACCGACACCCATCACCCAACTTGGACAATGCCTTCGTGGCTGACCTAAGCGATACAGAAACTCTCGCTGAGGCAATGGACGGCGTAGCGACGCTGATACATCTTGCCGCCACTCCGGATGATGTGGACGATGTACCCGCCGAGCTGTTTCCCCCCAACATCAATAGCCTTTACCATGTGATGGAGACTGCCCGCGTGTCCGGAGTCAGGCGAATCGTGCTGCCGAGTAGCGGGCAGGTCAACTGGCATCGAAGTTTGAATGGTCCGTGGCCGATTGATGAAAAGGATCTCACCACACCCAAGGGATGGTATGCAGCCACAAAAATGTTTCTCGAGAGTATCGGCTATAGCTACTCTATGAATCACAACATAAGCGTGATCGTGGCGCGACTGGGCTGGTGCCCGCGCGATGAAGATCAGGTGCGTGAAATCGCGGCCGACATGAATTTCAAGGATGTCTACCTAAGCCCCGGCGATGCCGGGCGGTTCTTTGCCGGCTGCGTGGAGGCAACAGACGATGTGTCCCACGCCATCTTATACGCCACCAGCAAGCCGGTCGATGTCTTGCGCTATGACCTCAGCATGGCCAAGGTCGTTGCCCATTTCGAACCGCAAGAGCAATGGCCCGATGGCACAGAAATTATCACCGGGCAGCGTTGGGAAGATTAGTGCCGATCCCACGAGTTCTTCGGGTGGCCAAGGGGTAGACCGTAGCCGAGTTGGACGGGCGTGAGCGTCTCGGCGTGGCCATCCACAAAGGCGGCATTGGCGCGGCCATGGTGGCGGGGCATGAGGCGGGCAGGGGCAAAGTTCCAAAGTGAATCGGACGGTGTGCGGAGGGTCCAGCAACCCCACGGGCGGGAGGCGTCCTCCTGCCATTCGCGGAGCGGGCGATTCATTGTGGCGCGCGTCACGAATGCGGCGTCGGCAAACAAAACGGTTTGCCCAGGCCGCTGGATTTCCATCGAATGCACCGCGTAGGTTTCTGATTGTACGAGGAATGCGCCGGACACGTGTAGGTTCATTCCATAACCAATGCCGCGCCCGGAATCGCAGTGCATGCAGGGGCAACCGAAGAGGCGATCATCGCCCACGTACGGTTCCAGGAGGTCGGGCCAAAAAGTCATATTCACCGTGGGCACCCGTGCGCCGTTGTGAGGCGGCCGCCACACGGCGTGCGGCACCAGTTGGTCGTTATGGTCGGCGGCGTAGAGTATGTGGGCGAGGGCGAGGTTGCGAACGTTGTTGAGGCACTGCAATTCGCGCGCCTTGTTGCGCACCTTCACAAAGGCCGGCCCCATCATCGAGAGCATCATGGCCATGAGCGCAAAGATGACGAGCAGTTCGATCAGTGTAAACGCCTGAGTGCCCCCTTGGCCCTCACGGACTTTGGCAAGCCGATCCGTGATCATAATAAAACAGACGTATGGCAAACCACAGCGGTTACTGTTGGCTGGCTATACTGGGGGAACACTGCTAGGCTGATGAAATGGAATCGGACGATACTCCGCGCAAACAGCACAGCCTCACCGAGTGGCGCTGGCCAATTGTGATTCTGGCGGTGGCGTTCATTGCGTTGGGAGCTTATCTCAAGTCGATCAAAACCGCCAAGGAAACGGCCGTGGCCACGGTGGAGAAAACAGTGGATGCCGTGAAGGAGGGCTTGCGCGAAGTGTCTGACATCGCCGAGCGTTTTCAGCAAACGAAAATCACGCACACGTTTGAGGAA
>JAPKDK010000245.1 GCA_028872645.1 Verrucomicrobiota bacterium | reverse complement strand
AAGCAAAATTCCCCGTGCCCGGCCCCCATCGGTAGCCGGTGCTCACATACCCCGAAAGCGAAGCCGAAGCTGCCAACGCGGGCGCGGTCTCCGCCGCATCCTGCGCCCGAGCCAAGCCATTCAAGAGTAACCCAATAAAAATCAATCCACGCATTCCAACCTCCACCCCCATTAAGCACTCCAACCCCGCCGCATCAAGCATCAAGGCAACAAAAAAACCCCTCCGGTTTCCCGAAGGGGTTTCAAAGATTTCTAAGGGTTAGTTAGAAAGTGTAGATGATGTTCAACGCGACCGCGCTTTGCGCGTCATCAACAGAACCGGCGGTTTCCACCGTATCATTGCGATACTCGATGCGGGAGATCACATTGTCCCAGATCTTGTGATTCACACCGATTGTGAAGGACTGCAGGTCATCAGCGTTACCGGTGCCCAAGCTTTGAGCGGTTCCAGCAGCAGCCGTGTTGAGGTTGCCCATCTCGTAACGAACATTGAGCGTGGTGTCTGCATTCAACGCGTAGTCGAGATACAATCCGACAACGTTGGAGTCAGCTACACGACTTCCATATTCCACGTGATCCCAGACAAGTTGGATGCCCAAGTTGGCAACCAATTCTGGCAGTGTTACGCTGGCGTAATGATAGTCGTCATTGTCACCAGAAACAGCGGTGGCATTGCCCGACACGAGGCCGTAGTACAGCTCGGTGCCTGCCAAGGCGCCAGTGCCAGACGGAAGCGTGTAGGAAACAGAAGCAAGCATCGTCTTGCTTGAACCAGTGCTATTAGCGTTGATCGCAGCGGACGTAGAATTCGCCAGACCGAGACCGACTACCAGACCGTCAGACACGGTGTGGGAAGCCAAGATGCCAGTGTGATGAGTCGGCTCGACAGCAAACCCCCAAGAATGCGTATAGAATGCGTTCTCGTTGTAGTTGTAGACTTCGTTGCCCACAACGGTGCCAAACTGTCCGACCTTCAGGTCGATACCGCTAATACGCAGATCGATGTTGGCCTGCATCAGTTCGACGGATCCGTCAGTAACGCCGGTGTCGGCAGTACCAATGTCACCAGCAGCTGGGCCCATCCACAGTTCAACGGTGTAACCGGTGTCCATGGCGCCGTCGCCCTGTGCGGACGAAAGTTTCAGATCAACCACGTCCAAGCTGAACGCGTTTTGACCGTCTGCCGCGCGGAAGTAGTTTTCTCCGCCGGGTTCTTGACCGTTACCGAAGTGGTAACCAGTGCTTACGTAACCGCTCAGGGTCGTGGAAGCTGCGAGGGCTGTTGCGCCCGCGGCGGCATCTTGCGCCTGAGCAACAGACGAGAGAGTCACGACGCCTGCGGCGGCGAGACCCATGGTCCATTTATTCATATTCATATTTTTCATTTACTCCTGTAATACGTGTTAACTTTTATACTGCAGTTTACTGATACGGGGAGAATGCCGAGGCACAAACCCCACGCCCAAAAAGGCGCGTTGCGAGGGGATATACGGGAATAGGCATTCTCAATGCAAGTAAATTCTCACAAAAACTTTACGTGTCCGTACTTGTTTGAAACGGGTTTGAGGTGTTGATTTTTCCCGACCAACCCTTATCCTCCCGCGTATGCATAGGTTGCTTTTACTCGTTCCCGCCATCTCGTTCCTGGCCCTTTTGACGGGGAAAACTCAGGACTCGCCCAAATCCTCCGTGCCCATATCGGCGGAATCAGCGGCGCTGTCCGCTATTTTCCAGCCTCCGCTCACGGCACTGGATCGGCTCCCGCGCAGTGCTGAGGATCAGGCGAAAGTGGATCTCGGGCGGCATTTGTACTACGAAAAGCGCCTGTCCAGTAATAACAAAATCTCCTGTAATTCGTGCCATTTGCTCGATAAATACGGGGTGGATGGGGTGGCTTTCTCGCTGGGCGTGCCCGGCATACCGGTGGGGCGCAATTCGCCGACCACTTATAACGCGTTTTTCCACATCGCCCAATTCTGGGATGGACGTGCTGCCACAGTTGAGGAACAGGCAAAAGGCCCCATTTTAGCTGGAAAAGAGATGGGAATGCCCAGCGCCGCCGCCGTGGTGGCCAAGCTGAAGGGCATCCCGGAATATCCGCCGCTCTTTAAGAAGGCGTTTCCACGGGATGATGACGCGGTTACTTATATGAACGTCGGCACAGCGATTGGGGCTTTTGAGCGGAATTTGGTCACGCCTGGGCGCTTTGATGATTTTCTCGCCGGCAAAACCTCCGCCCTCACAAAACGCGAGCAAAAAGGACTGAAAGCGTTTGTCATCACCGGTTGCGTGACCTGCCACACGGGCCCGCTTGTGGGTGGGAACAGTTACCAAAAGCTCGGTCTTGTGAAGGCGTGGCCCAATCAGGCGGACGTGGGCCGCTCGGCGATTGTGGGTAATGACGCGTTTAAGATGTTCTTCAAAGTACCGAGCTTGCGGAACATTGAGAAAACCGGCCCGTATTTTCACGATTCCAGCGCCACAACCTTGGAGGCAGCCGTCACAAAAATGGCCAAGCACCAGTTGGGCCGCGAATTGAGCGGTGAACAGCTTGGGGATATCGTGGCCTTCCTCAAAAGTTTAACCGGCAAAATACCCGCGCAATACATCAAAAAACGTCCATTCTAGGCTAATTTAGCCCTGATTTGCGTGCGCATAAAGATTCACGTTGGTGGGTGAATAAAGCTCCCTCCAACTCGTCTCAATATCAGACACGCCACTCAGGCAGTCGAACAGGAGGAAGACATTACAGACAGGTTGGGTAGCCCGTCGGCTCTGGAAACAGACCGGCGGGCTTTTTTTGCGGACTTCTCGCCAACGCCTTGGCATCCTCCGCCCATGGGCAAACTTGACCCCCAACTCGAACAATTTCTCCGCCGCCAACCCACCCTGGGCGATGGCGTTTACCTTGCCAGCACGGCAGTAGTTGTAGGCGATGTCACGCTCGGCGCTCACTCCAGCGTGTGGTATCATGCCGTGTTGCGTGGCGATATCAACTTCATCAAGATCGGCCATCACACCAATATCCAGGACGGCACCATCGTCCATCTCGCCGACGATTACCCCTGCGAAATTGGCAACTGGACCACCATCGGTCACAGCGCCGTCGTCCACGCGTGCCGCATTGGCGATGAATGCCTCATCGGAATGAACAGTACCGTGCTCGATGGCGCCGTCATTGGCTCTCAATCCATCATTGGCGCAAATGCATTAGTCACCGGTGGCACCCAAATCCCCGAAGGCTCACTAGTCCTGGGGAGCCCCGCTAAAATCATCCGCCCCCTCACCGAAAAAGAACGCGCAGACTTAAAACCCTGGGCTCAAAAATACGTCGAAAATACCGCCTACTGTTTGAAACACAACGTGAATGTTGGAGCCCCCCTGTCCACGTGAACCCCCGGTTGAGCCTGTCAACCGTCCGAGTGTTTGGGTTTGAAGCAGAAGATTTAAAATTTCTTCAGAATTAGAATTGACTCATTTCATTCCCATGAGCTCGATTCGCTGACCACCACCAAACCATGAAAAGCGTGAAAGAAAGACCCTCCATATACGTCAAAGTAAAGTTGACTCGGAGGGGTTAGACATTCACAATTTCACCCGATGAATCGCGCATTATCGGCAATCCTCGTTATTTCGCCAATGGCAGCTTTGCTGGCGGCTGCTGAGGAACCCACCGCAGATGGGCTGAATTTCTTTGAGACCAAGATCCGCCCTGTTCTGGTGGAACGCTGCTACAAGTGCCATTCTGCCGAGGCGCACAGGCAGGATAAACTGAAGGGCGAACTGCAGCTTGATACGCGCGCGGCGGTGCTTAAGGGGGGCGAGACTGGGCCGGGGATCGTGCCGGGCGACGTGAAGGCGAGCTTGCTACTTCAGGCGATCCGCCACGAGAAGTCGCTCGAGATGCCGCCCAAGAGCAAGCTGTCAAAGGAGGTTATTGCCGATTTTGAAAAGTGGGTGGAGATCGGAGCGCCTGACCCCCGCGATGGCAAGGCGGCAGAGGTGGCAAAGGAAGAGATCGATATTGAAACCGGGCGGAAGTTTTGGTCGTTTCAACCACTTCGCAAGGTCGCACCTCCACAGATAAAGGACACCAGCTGGGGACGCACGGATATCGATCGATTCATCTTGGCACCGCTCGAGGCGAAGGGGCTAAAGCCCAACGGTGAGGCAAATCGTCGCGCCCTCATCCGCCGGGCCTATTTTGATTTGTGGGGATTGCCGCCCGAACCGGCCGAGGTGGAAGCATTCGCCAACGATACCTCTGCGGATGCCTACGAGCGACTGATCGACAGGCTGATCGCCGGGCAGCACTACGGCGAACGCTGGGCCCGACACTGGCTCGACTTGGCGAGGTTCGCAGAGAGCAACGG
>JAPKDK010000244.1 GCA_028872645.1 Verrucomicrobiota bacterium | reverse complement strand
GAAAAAATTTACGGCTTCGGTCGCAAACCACAGTACCTGAAATGGACCACCATCCTTGAGCATCAACTTTTCGCCGCCAACCGCGTGCAAAAAGCCCCGACGCCCGCCGCCAAAAAACCCAAGCTCCCGGCCAAGCAGGCGTCGATGGTCAGCTTCGGCGTGCCCAAGACGATGGATCCCACCGGCAAACCACTCACCGTTTCCGCGTGGGTCAACGTCAAGCGGCCCAACGGCGTCATCCTCGCCCGCGGCGGCCCCGCCAATGGCTACGCGCTCGTGATCCAACGCGGCACGCCGGCGTTTCTGATTCGCGCAGAGGACAAACTCGCCAGCGTGTCCGCCCGCGGTAAGGTGTTGAACCGCTGGGTGCACATCGCCGCCGTGCTAGAGGCGGACAAACGGATGCACATTTTTGTGGATGGCAAACCCGCCGGCCACGGCAAAGCCGCTGCGCTCATCGCCAGCACGCCGTTGCAGGGCCTCGAGATTGGCTCCGATGACGCCAGTCCCGTGGGCACTTACAAGAGCCCGAACACCCTCACCGGTATGATTGATAATGTTCGCATTTATCATCGCGCGTTGAGCGACGAAGAAGTCGCCGCCCTCCACGCCGGCAAAGCGCCCGCCCAGGACCCCGCGCTGATGCTCGCCTGCGATTTCGATAGAGGCAAAGCCCAGGACGCCTCCGGCAAAAATCATCACGGTGAATTGGTTGCCGCCCAAGCCGTCCCCGCGCGCGACGCGCGCAATGGCATGGCAATTCAATTCAAAGCCCGCCCGGGCGCCGGTGGCGCCAGCGCCAATGCCGGCGTGCCATATGACTGGACGCAAGACCTCCCCATCCTCGTCCGCGCCATGGCCAAGGCCGGCGACACATTGTTCGTCATCGGCCCGCCCGATATCGTGGACGAAGAGGAGAGTTTCATAAAGCTCACCAAGGGCGACCCCAAAGTGCAGAAAATTCTCGCCCAACAAGAAGCCGCCCTCCAAGGCAAACAAGGCGCCCTCCTCCTCGTCATCGACGTAAAAACCGGCCTCACCAAAGCCATCCACAAACTCCCCGCCCTCCCCGTCTGGGACAGCCTCGCCGTGGCCAATGGGAAATTGTTTTACACCACTCAAACCGGTAAAGTCATCTGCTTAGGTGAATAAATCCGCCCTCACCAAGCGTCCTAAAGCCGGTTAGTTTAACCAGAATTATGATTGATCTCTTTGGTCATCGGGATAATGGTCGCACGCATTGTGATGGCGTGACACGGCGCGATTTTTTGAAGGTCGGCGGCATGGCCGCGGGTGGTCTTTCGCTGGGGCAATTGCTCGAGGTGGAGGCGGCGCAAAAGACCGGCCGCTCGCACAAGGCGGTCATCAATATTTATCTCCCCGGTGGGCCATCGCATTTGGATTTCTTCGATCTCAAGCCCGAGGCGGGCAAGGAGATTCGCGGCGAGTTTCGGCCAATCAAGACCAACGTGCCCGGCGTGGAGATTTGCGAGATGTTCCCGCGCCTCGCAAAGATGGCCGACCAGTATTCCATCATCCGCTCACTGGCTGATTCCGACGGCGCGCACGATTGTTTCCAGTGCATGACCGGACGGCGCCAGAGCGAAAAGCGCAACGCGCCGCAAGGTGGCTGGCCGAGCTGGGGTTCTTGGGTCAGCAAACTGCAGGGGTCGCAGGCGGGCGTGCCGGCAAATCTTTCGCTGATGTACCCCACCGGCAATCGCACGTGGGGCGAAAGCGGCAACGGCGGCTACATCGGCGCAGCGCATTCGCCGATGCAGCTCGTGCAAAAAAATCCGACCGCCAAGCCGCAAAGCCTCGTGCTGGAGGGGATCAGTCTCGACCGCCTGAATGACCGCAACCGATTGCGTGGTGCCATTGACAAGTTCCGCGCCACCGCCGATGCCACCGGCCAACAATCTAATCTCGACGCCTACAACAAGCAGGCCCTCGGTATCCTGTCCAACAGCGGCCTGATGAATGCGCTGGATGTATCCAAGGAAGACCCGCGCATCGCCGAACGCTACGGAGTGAACGACCCGCGCTATCAGCGCGATGGTGCGCCGAGGATGATTCGCAACTTCCTCATCGCACGCCGCCTCGTCGAGGCCGGCGCGCGCGTAGTGTCGCTGAATTACAGCCGCTGGGACTGGCACGGCGGCGACGGCATGAACTTTCCCCGCTCGCGTCAGGAAATGCCGCTGCTCGATCAAGGCCTTTCCGCGTTGCTTACCGACCTCAAGGAACGCGGCCTCAACAAGGATGTCGCCGTGGTGATGTGGGGCGAGTTCGGTCGCACCCCGAAGATTAATAAAAACAACAGCCGCGACCACTGGCCGCGCGCGAACTTTGCCTTCATGGCCGGCGGCGGCATGAACCACGGCCAAATCATCGGGTCCACCGACAAGCACGGCAACGAGCCCAGTGACCGTCCGGTGAAATTCCAGGAAATCTTCGCCACGCTCTACACCTGCCTCGGCATCAATACCGAGACCGCAACCGTGACCGATTCGCAGGGTCGCCCGCATTACCTTGTGGACAGCGGCATCAAGCCTATCCACGAACTGGTCGGATAAATTTCTCTATGCAATCCATAGTTTCACCTCTTGCCCTGGGTTTGGCCGCCCTTGTTTTCGCCACCGGTTGCAACGCGCTACCGGCCTCGTCGTCCAACGCCGTGCAAGTGTTCATCCTTGCCGGCCAATCCAACATGGAAGGCCAAGGCGTGGTGGATATGGATCATCCGCGCAATTACAATGGCGGCAAGGGCATCTTGAAAAACGTGATGGCCAATCCAAAAAACGCCGCGCGCTATTCGCACCTTAAAGACGCCAAGGGAAACTGGACCGTGCGCGACGATGTCTTTGTGCGCTTCCGCAATCGGCAAGGCGTGATGGCCGGCGGGTTAACCATTGGTTTCACCGGCTACGGTTCGGAGAACAACCGCCATCACATCGGGCCGGAACTGCAGATCGGCCATCAGCTTGGCAACGCGATTGGGCCGCCAGTGTTACTGATTAAAACCGCGTGGGGCGGCAAGAGTTTACACAAGGATTTCCGCCCGCCAAGTGCCGGTGGCGAGCCGGGAAAATATTATCAAAAAATGCTGACGGAAGTCCGCGAAGGCTTGCTAAATGCCGCGACGGAGTTTCCCGCGCTGGCCGGAAAGGACCTGGAAATTGCCGGCTTCATTTGGTTTCAAGGTTGGAACGATATGTTCGACAAGGAAGCGCTTGCGGACTACGAAACCAATCTAGCGCACCTCGTCAAAGACGTGCGCGACGAGTTCAAAAAGCCGAACTTGCCAGTGGTCATCGGCGAACTAGGTAACGGCGGCCCGCAAGGCAGCGCCAACATGCTCGCCATTCGCGCCGCGCAAAAGGCGACGGCGGAACGAAGAGAATTTCGCGGCAACGTATTGTTCGTCCCCACCACCGCCTTCGCGCGGCCGAAAGAGCAATCGCCCAACGTCGGCCACGGTCATCACTGGTTCGGCAATGCGGAGAGTTATTTTTTGATTGGCGATGCGCTGGGCAAGGCGATGGTCGACTTGCGCCGCTGATTTTCATTTGCCGCGCGGCATATTTCAGGCAAACTTTTCACATGCACCGCATCCTCTGTTTTTTGTTTACGGCCATGCTCTGCGGCGCGGCCGAGCCGACCTCCAAGACCAACGAGAACCTTCAGAAAATCCTCAAGCGTTACCCCGCCGCTGATGCCAACAAGGACGGCGTGTTGACGCTCACCGAGGCGAAGGCCTTCCAAAAACTCCGGCGCGAGCGCGAGGTCAACCGGCCCGTGCTCAAGCCCACCAACGCAAACATCGCCTACGGCACGCACGCGCGGCACAAGCTCGACCTGTGGCTTGTGGAACGCGATGGCCCCACGCCACTCTTGATTTGCATCCACGGCGGCGGCTTCCGCGCGGGCGACAAGAGCAAGTATCAGCGGCAGGTAAACTTGATTAAGCGCATGCACGCCGCGGGCATCTCGGTTGCAGCCATCAACTACCGCTTCACCGAGGGCGGTAAAAATCCGCTGCCCATCGCCATGCACGACTCGGGCCGTGCGCTGCAGTTCCTGCGGCATCACGCAAAAAAGTACAACCTCGACAAGACCCGCTTTGCCGCCACGGGCGGTTCCGCCGGCGCGTGCATCCTCATGTGGCTCGGCTTCCACAATGACCTCGCCGATCCGGACAACCCCGACCCCATCAAGCGCGAGTCCACCCGCCTCATCGCCCTTGCCCCCAGCGGCGGCCAGCCGACCCTCAGCCCCGTGACCTTTCGCGAATGGTTTGGCGTAAAAAATCTCACTCCGCATCCCGCCATGCGGGCCATCTACGGCCTACCCGGCGAGGGCTCCATAGGAAACT
>JAPKDK010000022.1 GCA_028872645.1 Verrucomicrobiota bacterium | reverse complement strand
CGGGGTGTAGGCGCGGATGGATTCAAAATCGCCGGTGTCGGCGACGATGGTCGTGAATTGCCGAAGGGAATCGAGGTGACTGCTCATGCACTGATTAAACCACACTGTGTCCGCTGCGACAAGCGGCGTTGTAACCACACTTTTACCCGTGCATATTCACTGAAAAGCTACAGAAAGCGTGTTGCCTTCCAACCCCAACTCCGTACACTAACCTCATGCGAACCCCATTATTGCTGCTTGCCCTCGTATTTTCTCACGCTGTGTTCACCACGAACGCTGCGCCGCTTTCTGCCGCCATGCCAAGGAGTGCTGTGGGCTATGTTGAAATCAATGGCCTTGGCCAGCGCCTTATTCAGTTGCGCGACTCGGCGTATTATTCAGATGCTCTCGATTCGCCCCAAATCAAACAGGCCATGCAGCAGCCGCAATATGAAAAATTTGCCGCCGGTCGCAAAGTGGCGGAGGCGTACCTTGGCATGAATCTCTGGACGGCCGCCGAAAAACTTTTTGGCGAAATCGCGGTGGGCGTTTACCCGAAAGCAGAGGTCGAACAACCCGACTTGGTAGTGATGATTCGCGTGACCGATCCCGCCGCATGGGCGCACGTGCGCGAACGGCTCGATCCGCTCCTCACGCTGGCCGAGGACACAGTGAAGCGCGAAACCCGCGGCGAGTTGGAGCTCATCACCTTCGAAGGCGAAAACGGCAAAGCCTTTGTGGCCTTTCATAAAAACTGGATCACCGCTGCCAGCACCGCCGCGTTGCTCGATCAATCCATCGCCGGGCTGCGCGGGGACGCGAAGGTAGTTGTGGCGCACAATCCCGCCTTCAAAAAAATGGAGCGCGACATGGGTGCCGAACACTTCGTGCGCGCGTGGACTGATCTTGGGTACTTTCGCAAGCTCGCCGGCGAGCGATTTAACTTACCGGAAAAATATGATGACGGTTTTGTGTCGCTCATGTTTTCCGGCATCATGGAGCTGGCGATGCAAAGTGATTACGTCGGGCTCACACTCGATGCCGACAAAGCCGGTCTCACACTCGCCGCTGGCATTGAGGGCGATCCTAAGGCGTTGGGCGACAAGTTCGGCTGGTTTTTCTCCAAAGCCGGCACTCCCGGCACGCCTGATGTGGCGGCCGTACCGGGCCTCATGGGCGGGCTTTCCATCCACCGGAACCTCAGTGGTTGGTATGGAAAACGCGAAGATTTGATGGAAGAACGCCTACAGGCAGGCTTTGACAAATTCGAGAGTGACATCGGCAACCTCTTTCCTGGGCGTGATATTGGTGAAGACATTATGCCGGCCTTTGGGTCCACCGTCACCTTTCTCGCAGCCAAACAATCCTTTAAACATTTTAAAGGCGAGCCGGGCATCAAGCTGCCGGGCTTTGCTCTGCTCTTTGATCTCAAGCGGCCGCAGGACGGCAATCTATTCCAGCTTGTGTTCCAAACTATCGTTACCATCACCAACTTAGCTGCCGCCGAGGAAGGCGAGCGCGAACCTTCGGTGATGACGGCCGTGGTGCACGAAGGCGTCGCTATCAACACTATTCAATATCTGCGTCCACCACAGGGCGACCGGCTGGACATCTCGTACAACTTCATGCCGTGCGCCGCCACGGTGAACGGACACTTTGTGTTTTGCACTTCGTTGGAGCTTTTGAAATCGTTGGTGACGGAATTAAAAAAACCGCAGAACCCCAAGCGCGTGAATCGCAATTTCAATTTTGAACTGCACCCGCACGCGTTGGCTGGATTGGTGGCGGCCAACCGCCGCACGCTCGTGGCCAAGAATATCCAAACCGGCAAACCCGCCGAACAAGCGCGTTCGGAAATCCAATTGGCCGAGCGCTTATTAAAGGCGGTTGAAATTCTGCGCTTCAGCACCAGCGTGAAAGACAAAGGGTTTCAAATCCAACTCGAAGGCAAATGGGCCGAATAAAGCAACCGCCGGGAATCCTCGCCCCGCACGACGCGCGCCAATGGAGTCGGCGCGACGCCACGCATTTGCTGTGGCGCACGCAGTTCGGCGCCACCGCGGCCGAGATTGCGGCGACCCACAAAGCGGGCTTGGCCAAGTCACTGGAACGGCTGCTCACGCTGCAAAAGGAGACGGCGGATTTTGAGGACACCGAATCGCTGCTACGCGAAGCGGCTTACGACACCGGCGCGGTGGGCGATCTCCAAGCGTGGTGGCTGCATCGGATGCATTACACTGCTAATCCACTCACGGAAAAGCTCACACTCTTTTGGCACAATCATTTTGCTACTTCATTTTCCAAAGTGCAAAGCGTGCCGCATATGACCGCGCAGAATGACCGCTTTCGCGCCGAGGCGCTCGGTAGTTTCCGCACGTTGCTGCACGCAATGGCGAAGGATGTGGCGATGCTCATTTGGCTGGACAGCAACGCCAATCGCAAGCGCCACGCAAATGAAAATTTCGCTCGCGAGGTAATGGAGCTCTTCAGCCTCGGCGAGGGCAATTATACCGAGAACGACATCAAACAAGCCGCGCGCGCCTTCACCGGCTGGCACGTGCGCGATGATAAATTTTGGTTCAACCAACGCCAGCACGACATCACAAACAAATCTTTGTTTGGCAAAACAGCCAACCTCGATGGCGGCGAAGTGATCGATCTTTGCCTCGCTCACAAGGCGTGCGCGCGGTTCATTGCGTTTAAGTTGCTGCGCGCGTTTGTGCTCGATCAACCCACCGACACGCATATCACCGCCCTGGCCGCGCGCTTGCGGGCGCACGATTTCGCGATGCGGCCGGTGATGCAGGAGTTGCTGGGGTCCCAATTGTTTTTCGGCGCGGTCGCGCGGCACGCGCGCATTAAGGAACCGCTGGAACTCACGTTGGGCGCGTGTCGCGCGTTGGAGGTGCGGCCCAATTTGCAGGCGATCAATCGTGTGTCCGGCCAGCTCGGCCAATCGATTTTTGAGCCGGCCACGGTGAAAGGCTGGGAAGGCGGTCGCTTTTGGATTACCTCCGCCTCGCTGTTGCAGCGCAATAATTTTGCGATGGCGATTTTGAACGGGCAAATGGGGCAAATGGCCGAACCGAAAAAAAGCCGTGAGCATTATCGCGAGTTGCTGCTTTCGCGCGCCGTGCGCAGGTTGGCAAAGGCAAAACATGAACCGCGCAAACTGGTTCATCTCATGATGACGCTGCCGGAATTTCAACTCACTTAAAACCATGAACACACGACGCACTTTTTTGAAAACGCTGGGCGCCACCGGTTTGGTGGCGTTGGGCACTCGACCGCATCCGGTGTTTGCGCGCGCGGCACAGCCGAATCCGGATGGACGCATCCTCGTGCTGGTGCAACTCGCCGGCGGCAATGACGGGCTCAACACGGTGGTGCCGTTCGAGGAGGACAATTATCGCAAGCTGCGCCCCAGCCTCGGCATTGGAAAAGGCGCGGCGCTCAAACTCGAGGGCGCGCTGGGGCTACATCCGACGATGCAGGGCTTCAAGGAATTGTTTGATAATGGCGCGTTGGGCATCGTGCAGGGCGTCGGGTATCCGAATCCGAACCGCTCGCATTTTCGTAGTATGGATATTTGGCACACAGCTAAGCCGGGCATCGAAGATAAACGCGACGGCTGGCTCGGACGCGCGTTTGATAACATGGAGGGCGGGTTGGACGGTCAAGTGCCGGCGGTGGCGCTGGGCACGGAACGGTTGCCGTTGAGTTTGGTGTCCACGAAATTTACGGTGCCCACGGTGCGCAATTTGGGCGATTACCAATTGCGACTGCGCGGCTCCAAAGCCGAGCAAGCCGCGCATCGCGCGCGTATGCGCCAGCTGGCCGAAGGTGGCAGCGCGGGCAACAGTGATCTGGATTTCCTGCGGCGTACGGCCACCACGGCGTTGGATACTTCGGCGAAAATTGCCGAGGTGATGTCCGACTACAAACCGGCGAAGCCCTATCCTCAAAACGGCCTCGGCCAGCGGCTCAAGAGCGTGGCGCAGCTCATCACGGCCGATCTCGGCGCGAGTGTTTATTTTGTGTCGCTCGGCGGCTTCGATACGCACGCCGAACAGGAAGGCCCGCACGCGGGATTGATGCAGGAACTCTCTTCCGCGTTGGCTGCGTTTCACGCCGACCTCAAGGGACACGGCCTGTCCAAGCGCGTGCTCACGGCCACTTTCTCGGAATTTGGCCGGCGCGTGAAAGAGAACGGCAGCCTCGGCACCGACCACGGCGCGGCGGGCCCGATGTTTTTCATCGGCGACGCCGTGAAGGCGGGCATTTACGGAAAGCACCCGAGCCTCACCGACCTCGACCAAGGCGATCTCAAACACCACACCGATTTCCGAAGCGTGTACACCACGCTGTTGGCCGACTGGCTCAACTGGCCCGCTGAATTGGCCGTGGGCGGCAAGTTTGTGAAGCTGAAATTACTGGCGTAAAAAAAACGCCGTTATTTCTTTTTCCCGCCACTGGGTTTTTTGTAGGCCTCGATGGCTTTCTTTAGGTGCGCTTGGGCGGCGAGATATTCTTTTTTGGCAGCGGCGAGTTCCGCGGAAGCTTTCGATGAGTCGCTTTTTTTCGCTGCTTTCTTTTTGGCGGCGAGTTTGAGATATTCCTCTTTGCTCCTCGGTTTCTTCGTTGATGGTTTTTTCACCGCGGGCTTTTTCTTGGCTTCGCCTTTGCGTTTAGCCTCGATGGCGGCGCGGCGTTTGGCGATATCGGCTTTTTGGGCTGCGATTTGCTTGTGCTTCAGCGCGAGGTATTCTTTCCGCAATGCGCCTTGTTTGGCATAAATCTCGTTTAAATTTTTTCGGACAGCGGTAATTTTGGCGTCGTATCCGGCAATGCGTTTCTTGAGGTCGGCTTCCTTACCATCGGAAAACAGACTGGTGGCGAGGCATAGAGTGAGGGTGGTGATGAGTGTTTTCATGGTATCAAATGGCCGCCCAAGTTGGCAGCTCATTCATTTTTGTCAAACTCCTTGGCTTGCTTGGGCGCCCGCAGAAATTGACCATAAAAAAACCCGCCGGACCGGTGGTCCGACGGGTTACCCAACCTGTCCAGTCCCCCAATGCTTCTCCATACGGGGGTGAACAACTTTATAGACGGAGACTTTCGTGAGAAGTTTCAAACTATTTGTATTCGTTGTTACCGCCTTGCGCGGAGGCGCGAATGGGTGTACGGTGACAGCGTGATTGAAGGGCAGGGCAAATCGCACGCGTTTGAGAATTTTCACGGGCGCACCCGGGAAGGGCTCACCGCGTTCAGCCGGCGCGGGATGCTCAAGGCGGGGCTCGCGGGGATGGCCGGGCTGTCGCTGCCGGACCTCCTGCGGTTCCGCGCGGAGGCCGCTCAAGCTGGTCGGCCGATGGGCAGTCGCAAGGCGGTGATTCTCCTGTGGATGGCCGGCGGGCCGAGCCATATCGACACGCTCGACCCCAAGCCCGATTTGCCCGCCAACCAACGCGGGCCCTTTGGCACGATCCCCACCACGCTGCCGGGCGTGCATGTTTGCGAGCATCTGCCCAAGTACGCAAAGCTGACGGACAAGCTCACCATCGTCCGCTCGATGGACGCACGCGGCAGCAGTCATCAGCCGAACCAAGTGATGCAAACCGGCTTCCGCGCCGCCGCGCCGAGGACCAATCGCGAAGGCGCGATGTATCCGGCGATGGGTTCGATGATTGGCAAATTACGCGGCGCGAACGATCCCGCCTTGCCGCCTTATGTGGTGCTCAATCATCGCGACCGCACGCATTTTGCGTGGGGCGGCTGGCTCGGCAAACAACACGATCCCTTCGTGGGCGACAAGGTGGGCCGGCTGCTGCAACTGCCCGCCGGTCTTTCGCTGGAGCGCCTGCGCGAACGCCGGTCGTTGTCGCGCCAAATGGAATCCATCCAGCGCAACCTCGATCAGCACGGTAACATGGCCGCGCTCGATTCATTCAATCAAGGCGCTTACGATTTGATTTTTGGCCAAAAGGCGAAAGCCGCGTGGGACGTCTCGCGCGAGCCGCAAAAAATCATCGACGCCTACGGCAAACACGAGTGGGCGCAGAAGGCGCTGCTCGCGCGGCGGCTCGTCGAGGCCGGCGTGGCGTTTGTGACCATCGACCTTTCCAACCACCGCTCCTCCGGCACGTGGGACACGCACGGCGACAAGTCCGATGGCGTTTACGGCGGCATCGTCAGCGGGCTCAAGCCGTTGTTGCCGGTGTTCGATCATCTTTACAGCACGCTGATCAACGACCTCAGCGAGCGTGGTTTGCTCGATGAAGTGCTGGTGATTGCGATGGGCGAATTTGGCCGCACGCCCACGATGGGAACGCAGAGCGGCTTCACGGGCGGCCGGAACCACTGGCCAAGTGTAATGAGCTTCACACTGGCCGGCGGCGGCTTCCGGCATGGGCAGGTGATTGGCGCGAGCGACGCCGACGGCGGTCAACCCGCCGAACGCCCCGTGACTCCTGGCGACCTTGCGGCCACGGTGTATCATCACTTCGGCGTGCCGCTGGATGCCACCTTCACCGATTTGAAAAACCGCCCGCGCTTCATCGTCGACAACGGCGCGCCGTTGAAGGAATTGATTTAGTCCTCGCTTCGACCGAGCAACTCATCCGCGATGGCCTGGGTCTTCGTTTTTTGGTCGTCAGTCATGTCCGGAGGGAACTGTTGCAGTGCCTGCTTTGCCACCGGTTGGCCGTTCGCAGCGGCAAGATGGATCCACACGTAGCCCGCCACGAACTCTCCACGCTCAATGAGGTCAAAACCGCGCTGAACCTGCTGGTCGGCCAGCACCTCCCGCTTGCGCCACGTTTGCCGCGCGCCGGTGACATCCCAACTGCGCCGCACCGTGAGCTGGCCTTCGTGAAAAAGATATTCAGATTTCAACAAGCCATTGGTATGCCACGCCCGTTGGGATAATTTTAGTCCGTCTATATAAACACTCTTCGCGGCATTGGTGCCGCTGGGAAATTGATGGGTGAGGGTGCCGGTATAAAGATTGGAGGTGCCCGTGGCATACCACAGTCCGGCCCGTTCCTCGATAGGGCCGGTGGACTTGGGTTTCGGCGCGTCCTCCTTACCGCGGTTGCATCCGCTGGCGGCGACAAACAGAAGCACACTGATGGAAAGCGCGTGCACGCGGGTCATGGCCGGACGAATCCCATCATGCGCGGCGCAGGCACGCGGCCGTAGAAAAGTGGCGCGTGAGGTTGCACCGGATTGCCCGCGGGATCCACGCGGTTGATGGTAACTTGTGGCGTCATGTACCCGTAAGACATTTGGTTGGACTGCGAACGATTCCGGAATAGTCCGCCCACGAATGGAGTGCGGCCAAGGTACGGCACGTTTTGATTGTTGAACGTGCGCAACTGGCGCGTGTAACTGCCCGCGGTGATCGGCATGCCATTGGCGGCGAGGTACTGCGTGTTGACCGCTACGCGCGAAGGACCGTAGCCCGGCTGGGTAAATTGCCAGTTTGCGTTGAGCCCCAAATGGATGGTGCCGTTGGGTTGCACATAAGGCAGCGCAGTGAGGTTCACGCTGGAAAATTGTGCGGCAGCATGGCCGGCCCCAAGGAGCCCGAGACCAAGAATGAGCGTGCGCGCCATACCGTTCATGGAAGCAACGTGCACCCGATGCGCCATTTGCGCAAGCTTGCGTATTGCGCGAAGGAATTTTTTTCGGCAAACTCGCGGCATGAACTCCACGCCATGGCTGGCCGCCAGCTTGTTTGTTTCCATGAACGCGCTCAACGCCCAACCCAAAAACTTCAACTACGATGAAGCGAAAGTGCCCAAGTACACGTTGCCCGATCCCTTGGTAATGGCCAATGGCACGCCGGTGAATTCAGTGAAGGCTTGGGAAACCCAACGTCGACCGGAGATTTTGGAGTTGTTCAAAAAAGAAATGTACGGCCGCGCGCCGGGCAAGCCGGCAAAGCAAAGTTACTTAGTGCTCACACATCATAAGAATGTGCTCGGCGGCAAAATTGATCGCAAGCAAGTCGAGGTACGCTTTGCCGGCACGGGCAAGGGGCCGCGCATGACGATTTTGATTTATCTGCCCGCGAAAACAAAAGGCCCCGTGCCCGTGTTTCTTACATTGAACTTTCGCGGCAACCACACCATTCATCCCGACCCCACCATTCGCCTAACACACTCATGGGTGCGCGGCAGAATGAAAGGCGAAACGAAAGACAATCGCGCCACCGAGAATGGCCGCGGCCTCGCAAAGAGCCGTTGGCCGGTGGAAAAAATCCTCGCGCGCGGCTACGCTTTGGCCACCATTTATTATGGGGATATTGATCCGGACTTTGATGACGGCTGGAAAAACGGCGTGCACGCGTTGTATCCCCGGACCAATAAACCCAAGCCCGACGAGTGGGGCAGCATCGCCACGTGGGCGTGGGGCCTGAGTCGCGCTTTGGACTATTTGGAAACCGACTCCGCGATCGATTCCAAGCGCGTAGCGGTGATGGGCCATTCGCGGCTCGGCAAAACTTCCCTGTGGGCTGGCGCGGCGGATCCGCGCTTTGCGTTGGTCATCTCCAATGACTCCGGTTGCGGCGGCGCGGCCCTTTCGCGTCGAGCCTTCGGCGAAACCGTCCAGCGCATCAACACCTCCTTCCCGCATTGGTTCTGCGATAACTTTGTGAAATACAACGCCAACGAAAACGCCTGCCCCATCGACCAGCATCAACTCATCGCGCTGATGGCCCCGCGCCCCGTGTACATTGCCAGCGCCGCTGCCGATCGGTGGGCTGATCCCAAAGGCGAATTCCTCTCTGGCCGTCACGCTAATCCGGTTTACAAACTTTATGGATTGCCTGGTTTGCCCGCTAAAAAACACCCTGCGCTGGATACCCCTTCCATGGGCAGCATCGGCTATCACATTCGCACCGGTCGCCATGATGTTACGGATTTCGATTGGACGCAGTACCTCAAATTTGCCGATAAACACCTCAAGCGCCGCAAAAAGTGATTATTCACAGGCAAAAAATCATATTGAGAACGCTTTCATTGCGTTGCTATCCGTAACCGAAACGTCTAAAATACGTCAGACACGGCAGAACAAACCGATGTACTTTTTGAAAAAACTCCTATTAACCGCCGGACTCGCGGCGATGATGCTTCCCGCAGCCGATTTGGCCCCGTGGGAAAAACCCGCGCCTGAGTCCCTTGCGGATCTTCTTGCGATACAGGAAAAAGTTCAGGCCATGCTGGAAGATGCCATGGCGGCGACGGTCACCCTACAAATGGGCGGCTCCTCCGGCAGCGGCGTGATCATCAGCGATGACGGACTTGTCCTCACCGCCGGGCACGTCTCCGGCACACCGGGGCGCAAAGTCACCGTGGTGCTTGCTGATGGCCGGAAATTTGAAGCCAAAGCCCTTGGCAAAAACAAGGCAGACGCTGGTATGGTGAAAATTCTCAAGCCCAAAGATTTGCCCACCTCGCATTACGAGACACACAAAACCAATCTCCCCAAGGTCGGCCAATGGGTTGTTTCCGTCGGTAACCCCGGTGGCTTGGACGCCAAGCGCGGCGCGGTGGTGCGCCTTGGCCGCATCATCTTTGCGCGGCCGGATACCCTCCGCAGCGATTGCAAACTGCTCGGCGGCGATTCCGGCGGGCCGCTCTTCAATCTCGATGGCACCGTCATCGGCATCCACAGCCGTATCTCCGGCGAGCCCGACCAGAATTACCACGTCTCCATGCCCGGCTTTCACAGTGATTGGAAAAATCTCAGCGACCCCGCCACACCCGGTTTCCTCGGGGTTACTGCCGTGGACTACGATAAAGACAAAGTCGAAGGCGCGAAACTCGAGGTGGTGCGCGATAGTTCGCCTGCCAAAAAGGCCGGCCTTAAAGTGGGCGACATCATCACCAAAGTGGGCGGCAAAGACGTGAAAGCCTCGCGTGACCTCACCACCCTCATCGGCAAACTTCGTCCCGGTGCCAAAGCCAAGCTCACGCTGCTGCGTGACAAAAAAGAAATGGAAATCGAAGTCACCCTCGGCAGTCGCCCCGCGGCTGCGCCACGACTGCCCTTCGGTTTCCCGCCCCGCAAGTAATATTTAAACCATTTTAAAAATGAAAAAGTTTTTTATCCTGATCCTCGCTCTTGGCGTGCTGAATGCCACGGCCGCCTCCAGCCTCCCTTCGGACTTGCGCACCGATGGCAAAACCGTGGTGGCCGCCTTCGGCGACGTGGAAAAAATCGCGCGCAGTTGCACCGTTCAAATCATCTATGGCACCGGCTACAAAGTTGCGATCGGCACGCTCGTCAATGACGAGGGATTGGTGGTCACCAAACACAGCGAGCTCGATATCGCCAAAGCCGGAGGGATCCTGCGCATCGCAATGCCCGGTGCCAAGCGGTACAATCGGGGCAGAATTGTCGCCCACGATAATGCCACCGACTTAGTTTTCATTGCCACCGATTTGACCGAAAAACCCGGGTACACGTGGGCTGAAACCGATAAAATTGCACCCGCCACCTGGGTGGTTGCCGGGGTAGCGGGATCCGACACGCGCCCCTACGTGCGCGCTGGTATTACCAGCGCCACCGCCCGCACCATCCCAAAGGCGGGTGCCGTGATTGGCATTTTGATGGGCACCGCCGTGAAAGACGAAAAGGGTGTGCCCGTCCGCACAGTGACTCCCAAAGGCCCCTCTGAAAAAGCGGGCATGAAAAATGGCGATATCATTCTTTCCATCGAAGGCAAGGCCGTGAATTCCACTGACGAACTGAAAAAATCCGTCGGCAAACACGACGCCGGCGAAACCATCACCGTGGTGGTGCAGCGCAAGGACGAGCAGAAGACATTGAAAATTACGCTCGGATATCGCGAGTTGGTGTTTGCCAGCATGAAGTCACGTAACGACAAACTCAGCGGCAAAGTCAGCGTGCGCCGGACCGGCTTCGAAAAAATTATCCAACATGAGGTGACTTTGGCCCCCTCTGAAATGGGCGGGCCGTTGCTGGATTTGAAGGGAAGACTACTCGGCATCAATATCGCCCGGCGCAATCGCGTGGAATTTTTCGCCCTGCCGGTGAGCCTCGTGCAAAAGGTTATCAAGGCCAAAGCCGCCGAGATTGCGAAGGCTTCTAAGGATAAGACCGAATAGACCCCGCACTGTCGTCAGGTTGACAAGATCGCCAAGGCCCGTGGTGAAAGTGAAACAGTAAGTGGTGCTTTATTCTCTCTTGGGTCGAGTGGTGGGCAAATAGCTCCAAACCAAGTCGACTTCATCAAGATTCACCTCGCCGCTCCTCAAGATCACCTTGCCGCCATCGTCCTTCTGGTTCCAGCCGACCCCATACAGCTGATAACTCCCCTTGGGATCCGGTTTGTAGACATACGGCTTTCCGGTGTAGGGATCGTGGGGCAGAGGAGCTTCCAGGCTCGCTAGTTTTGTAGGATATTTTTTGTGCTCCAGCTTGTGCAACTCCAAGTGACAGGCAATGCGCGCGTGATCCACGGCGGCTTGAGTAACTCCAATTTTTATCGCTACTTTGTCAATTGCAGGTAGCAGCATGGCACTAAACATATCGTAGATCGGGAATTTACGTTTTGTTCTTGCATCAAGCTCCTTGTTGAAAGCCACCGCAATTTCGGGGCGAATGCGTCGGGCCTTGATGTCGACAATGCGTTGGGAAAAATTTACATGCATCTCGTTGAGGCGCCTCTGGTTATGGCTAAACCAGCCATCAGGAATAAACTTCGCAATCGGGGAATCATCTTCGAATAGCATTCCAAACAATTTTGGGTTATCACGCATTCGATCGATCGCCAGATTGGCAAGGTCGCGTTCTCCCAGAATGGAGATCCGGTAGCCGTCCAATAAATCTATGTCAGCCAGTTGCTTCTCGATTCCGGCTAGTTGCTCAGCACTCCATTTTCCTCCCTTTAAGCCCTCCCACACGGGTTGGATGGCTATTTGCAGGCAGGCAATTCGTACCAGTTGGGAAATTAGAACAGGTTCGTCCCGGATGCTCTCGGCCAGAAAAAGGCACATTCGGATATCAGCCAAGGCTGCTTTAGGATCGTCATTGGCCAGATGCGCCAGCGCCCTGAGGGTAAAGCTTTTGACAAAATTCCTTAGAGGATCCACGTGAGGCAGTAATGCGGCGAAATGAGCCTCGTACTTGATCTCATACCGGCACAGGGGCCGCTCTTTGGCCGCCTGAGTTAGTTTGGCCATGGTGGCTTCAAATTTGGTCAGGGCCTGCAGGATATCAGTCGCCGGTTTGCCTGCCTTTTCCGGATGCGGCCAGCCTTTCTCTTCCCGGAAAAACTTCTGCCACGCAATCAGATCAACAGGCTGTCCGGTTTTCCACCCATCCAAATCGGGGCGCAAATCGCCTTCAATCTTCATTAGGCTTTGTGCCTGATTGAATTTTTTTTGATCGATGGGGGTGGATTCAGTCAGGTCCTTGTTCCATTTGTGTTCATGCAGTGGCTTAAGTAGCGGGATGTGTGCAAAGTTTCTCTCAGAGGGAATGGGCTTGGGAAGGATCTGCTTGTAGTCAAACACTTCGCCCTTGGCTTCCCATTCCTTTTTAAAATTTCCCCAAGCTGATTTGCCGCGCAAGACTTCACCCCCGTAAATCAGAACAGCCAACCCCACGAGTCCGGTCAAGCCAAGGCCAATCTTTTTCGCGCCATGCATTCTGTCAATATACATATCACTCCATAGAAATGCAAGGCATGGGCTTGTAGTCGGATGCCTTCGTGCTAACCTTGTCGCATGGTACGCATGCTTTTGGCTCTCGTAGCCGTCGTTGTCTCCAGCACCGCGCAGGAAACAAAAATTGATCCTCAAGTAAGTCGGGCCATCCGCGGCGGGCGATCCACGGGAGTCATCCTGTTGGGCAAGCGGCAGCTATTCGAAGGCCCAAAAGGATTCCCGAATTTTTGCGTGCAGAACAAGGCAGCCAAACGCACAGAGTTGCGCCCAAAAATTATTGCTCGCCTTAAGGCCATTTCAAAGGTCGATCAGGCAAAACTGCGGAAGGAGTTAAAACTTCCAAAGGAGGCCGAGGGTTTATGGCTTGTAAATGGCATTGCGACAACGCTTTCGCCGGAGGCCATCCGTATGGCGTCGAAATCTAAAAACGTAAAATACATTTACCCATCCGGCCCCATTCCTCGTGGTGGTATTAGTGGGCGAGTGAGCGAGGTGCTGCCGAAATCAAAGCGTAAAGCGTTTAGTGCGAAGGGCAAAAAAATCCCGTGGAATCTCAAGGCCGTGGGTGCGGACAAGGTTTGGAGTGAATTGAAAATCACCGGCCGGGGTGCGGTGGTGGCGATGTTCGACTCAGGGGTGAATTATCGCCACGCGGATTTGCGAGACAATATCTGGATTAATCCCGGAGAGGAGGCCAACAACGGCAAGGATGATGATGGTAACGGGCTGGTGGATGATTATTACGGGTTCAATTTCCGCACCATGCAGCCGGAAGTCATCGCCACAGGCCCGCGTCAACATGGGACTTTAACTTCCGGGATTGTCGCTGGTGATGGCACCGGTGGTACGGTAACCGGATTGGCACCGGAGGCAAAGCTGATGCCACTTATAGGTTGGGGAGGCCCGTATGCTGCCGCGCGTGTGCATGAATACGCTCTTGAGATGGGTGCTGACGTGATGAACATGAGTTTCAGCATTCCAAACCTCGGTCACACACGAGGATTATGGCGGTTGATGAGCGAACACGCAACAGCCGCCGGACTGGTGCTGGTGAGCGGCGCGGGCAACTTTCAGCGAGAGCCCAAACCTGTTCAGCTTAGGATTCCGGAAGGGATTCCTTGCGTCATTGCCGCGGGTGGTGTGGATCGTGATATGAAAATCCCCGGCTTTGTAAGTCTGGGACCGGTTGAATGGGGAAGTGTAAGATTTTACGGTGATTACCCCATGCCCAAGGGGCTGATAAAGCCGGATGTGTGCGGCTTCCCAAACGGCGGTTACCCGTTGTTATCCAGTCAGAACAAGGGATACATGGATCCCAATGTCCGCATCCGTGGTAATTCCTTTAGTGGACCGCATGTGGCCGGCACCGTGGCACTGATGTTTTCGGCCAATCAGGATTTAACGGCTTGGCGCATCAAGGAAATCCTTGAGTCCACTGCGAAAGACCTTGGTCCCAAGGGCAAAGATAACGACACGGGTTATGGCCTCCTCAATTCACTGGCGGCGGTAAAGGCCGCCCTTGCTGAGAAGAAGAAAACGCAGTAGGGCTTTTTATCTCTACCTCAAGAACGCATCTTCCAGGCCACCGTCTACGGCGAGCACTTGGCCGCAGGTTTTATCGAGGCGGCTGGTGAGGAGCAGGTAAAATGCCTCGGCTTGATCCTCAGGCGTGATTGGAGCCTTAGTCAGTGTGCGGTTGGCATAGAACTGCGCAAGCTTGTCGCGCAGGGAGTCGTCGCTATCCTTCTTGCTGTACTTGATGCCGTACTTGGCTAATGAGCCAATCACGCGATCGCGCGGGAACATGCTGCTGCCTTTTACAACCGTCGCGGGAGCAACGGCATTGACGCGTACGGTTGGTGAAAGTTCGATGGCCAGTTCGCGCACCAGATGATTGGCCGCAGCCTTGGAGGTGTCGTAGGCGATGCTGCCTTTTTTGGCGACAACGGCGTTGGCGCTGGTGGTGAGGACTAGATTTCCGGGGAGACCCTGATCGCGCCAAGTGTTGGCGGCTTCGTCGGCAACGATGTAGCTGCCCTTGACGTTGACGCCGAAGGTGAAATCCCATTTGTCGTCTGGGATGTGGCCGGTCGTATCACTGGGCCAAAAGACGCCGGCGGTGACGCAGATGCTGTCGAAGCCGCCGTATGCGAGGGCGACGTCATCAAGCATGGCGCGCACGCTGGCGCGGTCGGTGATGTTGCACGCAAGGCCGAGGGCGGGGCCGCAGTTGCTGAGGCCGCTGCCGGCGACGCCGATGCCCACGCCGTATTGGTCGGTGATTTCCTTGGCGGTGGCTTGGGCGGCGCCGAGGTTCATATCCACGCAAACGACGTGCGCGCCGTCGCGCACCACGCGATGGGCCACCTCGCGGCCGATGCCGCTGCCGGCGCCGACGACTACGATGACTTGCCGCGCGAGTTCCATCTCGGCGGGCATGCGCTGCAGCTTAGCTTCCTCGAGCGCCCAGTATTCGATATCAAAGGCTTCCTGTTGCGGCAGCGCGATGTATTTATCAATCGCCTCCGCGCCGCGCATCACTTCCACCGCGCAGTTGTAAAACTCCGCGGTCACGCGGCTTTCGCTTTTGTTTTTACCCCACGCAATCATTCCGCAACCAGGGATGAGCATCACCGTCGGGTTCGCATCGCGCATGGCGGGCGAGCCGGGGCGCTTGCAGTTTTTGTAGTACGTGGCGTAATCCTTTTTATACTGCTTGAGGCCGGCAGTGAGGTTTTGCTTGAGAGTCTCGACAAAGCGATCCACCCAATCGCCGCTGAAATCGCGATTTTTGTGCGGCGTGAGCGGCACGTAGAGTGGCTTGATTTTCGTGCGCAGAAAATGGTCCGGACAACTCGTGCCCAGTTCCGCAAGGCGACCGGCGTCTTTGCTGTTCACAAAACGCAGAATCGCAGCGTCGTCTTGAATCGTGCCGATGAAGCGTTTCTTTTGGCTCACCTGTCCGCGCAGCCACGGCAACAGTTTGGCGAACACCTGCCGTCGCACCTTTTCCGGCAGCGTGAGATGTTTTTGCCCGCCGAACGCTTTCTTGTCGCCGCCCTTTTTGCGGTACGCCTTTTCGATGTACGCGGATGCCTTTTCGATTAAATCGAGCGAAAGCGTGTAGCATTTTTTGTCATCGTCATCCCAGTTGATCAGTCCGTGCTGGCCGAGCATCACGCCCTTGGCCTTGGGATGTTTTTGGGTAATCGCCTGCAGCTCCAAGCCCAGTTCAAAGCCCGGGCGCAGCCACGGCGTCCAGATGATGTCATCGCCATAAACCGCCTTCGTGATGCGTTTGGAATTTTTCGCCGCACAAATCGCGATGGGCGCGTTGGGGTGCGTGTGGTCCACGTGCTTGGCCGGCACGAAGGAATGCAGCGGCGTGTCGATGGATGACGCGCGCGGGTTGAGGTTAAAGGTACAGTGCGGATACATCCCCACCATTTCGTCTTCGGCGGGCGACTTGGGCCCGCGCTTTTTCTTGCCCGCGTAAACGCCTTGCAACGCGATCAACTTCTCCTGATACAGCGACGCAAAATTTTCTTTTTTGGATGTCCGCAAATCACCGCCCGAGCCCTTCACCCACAGCACCTCCACCGCCTCGCCCGTGAGCGGGTCGGTTTCGGTAAGCTTGCTGGAAGTATTCCCGCCGCCGGTATTCGTAATCCGCTGGTCGCTCCCCAGCAAATTCGAGCGATAAATCAACCGCTCCGCCGCATCCAGTCTCTTGACCTCACTGCCTTTCCAGAGGTCGTTCACATACTTGTATTTAGTCTTCGCCATAAAAATTTACCTTCACAAAAAATCGGAGCGCCAGTTCTCGGACAAAACCGCCGTTAATTCAAGATTATTGCTGGTACAAGGCATAGAACCTAGTTTTCCCTCTTTGCTTGCACGGGTCGATTTGTCATGCTCTAGCCATGAAGCAGATTCTCTTGATGATTGCGGTGGTGGCGGGCCAATCCGTCTCGGCGGCGGACAAGATTGAGATGTGCGTCCAGTTAACCAAGGAGCAATCTGCCAAGGTCATAGAGGCGACGATTCGTGAGAAAATCAATAAACCCAAAGGCGTGCTCGCCAAGGCGGACTTTGAGAAGGTGGCGCTACTACTGAACCTCCAAGACCAGCAACTGACTGATGTGAAGGGTCTGGAAAAGCTTACGCAGTTAAAGAAGCTGCATCTCGGTGGCAATCAACTGAGCGATACGAAGGGCCTGGAGAAGCTCACGAAGTTAAGGGAGCTGAATCTCGAAGACAACCTCGCCCTCACCAAGGCGCAGATTGACCAACTGCAAAAAGCGTTGCCCAAGTGCAAAATTTACCACGACGCCAAGAAGTGACTCCATCCTCCCCGTGAAACTCCTTGAGTAGGCTGCGAAGCAATGAAAACAGCCCTCATAACTTTGCCTGTGACTGTATGCGCTTCAAGCGGCAGGTGATTGAATGATTTCCATTCCCGATTCCAATGCGGACCTGTCAAAGCAATGCGATATCCATACATTTCGCGCTTCTGGAAAAGGCGGCCAGCACGTCAATAAAACCGAGAGCGCGGTGCGGATCACGCACCGGAAAACGAAAATCGTTGTGATCTGTCAGGATGAGCGCAGTCAATACCGCAACAAGCAAATTGCATTTTCTCGGCTACGGAAAAAACTGGAAGCGTTAAACAAAAAACGAAAAAAAAGAATCCCTACACGGGCCACCAGAGGCTCCAAAGAAAGGCGTCTTAAGGCCAAAAAGAATCAATCAACAAAAAAGGATTTCCGTAAAAGGCTTTTGGGGGAGGAATAAACCAATTGGCAGACAGCAAAGAAGAGCGACTTATGAAAGGGCTGGAGAAACTGTATCTCGGCGGCAATCAACTGACCTCACCAAGGTTCAGATTGCCTAATTGAAGAAGGCGTTGCCGAAGTGCAAAATCTTCAGCAACCCCACGAAGTAACCCGCTCTCTTACCCCTTCCGCCTCTTCTCCCCCCAACAGCATTTACACCAGTGCCGGTGAGGCGTAGGATGGCGGGCATGAAGCAGATTCTCTTGATGATTGCGGTGGTGGGTTTGGCTGGGAGGCTAGCCTGCGTGAATCGGATAATTTGTTTACTTGTCTTGGCCGGGTTGACCCTGGATGGCGCGGCGCAGATTCGGCGGCCGAATGTGGTTTTTGTGCTGGCGGACGACTTGGGCTGGGCGGAACTGGGGTGTTATGGGAACCGGTTCAACGAGACGCCGAATCTGGACCGGCTGGCGAAGGAGGGGGTGCGGTTCACACATGCGTATGCGGCAGCGCCGGTGTGTTCGCCGTATCGCGCGGCGTTGCTCACGGGGCAGCATCCGGCGCGGGTGGGCATCATCGATTATCTGCGGCCGAATTCCTCGAACGCGCTGCCGGTCAGCCAAGTGACGTTGCCGGAGATTTTGTCGAAGCACGAGTACGCCACGGGCATGGTGGGCAAGTGGCATCTCACGGGCTACAAACATCACGGGGCGGAGTTCGAACTGCGGCCCACGGATCATGGCTTTGGCTGGAACACGGGCAGCGAGGTGAAGGGTGTGGGGAACGGGGCGAACTTTTTCCCGTACGTGTTTCGCACACAGCCGATCTCGTGGGTCGACCTGCCGAAGAATCGTTTGGGCAAGGGTGAGTATTTGACGGACCGGCTGAATCTGGAGGCGGTGGAATTCATCGAGCGGAACAAGGACAAGCCATTCTTTCTCTTCCTCAGCCATTTTGCGCCGCACACGATTCTCAATGGCCGGCAAGATCTGGTGGAGAAATATCGTCGCAAGCACAAGCCGGGGCCGAGCGGGCGTGAGAGGTGTTATCTGTGTGAGGACGCCGGGCTGAAAGGCGATGCCGGGCATCACTGGGCTACGCATCACAATCCACACCTGGCCGCGATGTTGGAGAGCGTTGATGACGGCGTTGGGATGATCGATCGCAAGCTGCGCGAGTTGGGGATTCATCGGGACACGATTTTCATTTTTAGCAGCGACAATGGCGGCGAGGTGAACGTGACATTGAACGGGCCGTTGCGTGGTGGCAAGAGCCAGCTGTATGAGGGCGGCATTCGGGTGCCGTTGATTGTGCGTTGGCCGAATGGCGCTGTGCCCGCCGGTCGCACTTCATCGCAACCGGTTGTGAATCATGATTTTTATCCCACGCTGCTGGAGGCCGGTGGCGTGCAACCGGATCCGAAGCAGAAGCTGGATGGGGTGTCCATTCTCGAGACGTGGCGGAATCCCGATGTGGCGCCCAAGCGCGAGGCGTTGCATTGGCATTACCCGCTGGATCGGCCGCATTTTCTCGGCGGCGTTTCCGGTGGGGCAATCCGGGTGGGCGACTGGAAATTGCTCGAGTTCTTCGATCCTGCGCGCAAGGGGAAGCACGAGTTGTATAATCTCGCCAAGGATCCATCCGAGAAGACCAACCTTGCGGCGGATGAGCCCAAGCGCGTGCGCGATTTGCAGGGACGGTTGACGAAGTGGCGGGCTCAAGTGGGCGCGCGTATTCCCTCGCGGCCGTTGCTGGCTGAGCCGCACAACTTGAAGTTTGGCGAACACTTTTCCGATGGGCAGGTGAGCAGCCACTGGCATTTCAACAAGGAGTGGCAGGTGGAGAAAGGTGTGCTGCGCCGCAACGAGATTGCCGGCGAAAACAAGCGGCTCTTTTACAAGGACCCGAATTTCAAAGACGCGCTGGTGCGGTTTGATTTTCGGTTTGATGGCGAGGATGGCGCGAAGGATCTGCGCCTCGTGACCGGTGCCTCAGGGCACTACAACACGGTGATCCACATTCGGCGCAATCACTTTTACCTGCAAACGGCGACCGACCAGCGAGGGCCGTGGTTTTCCATGCGCCACGGCGAATGCGCGTATAATTTTGAGCCCGGCAAGTGGTACACGATGACAATTGAGTTTATCGGTGACGAGGCGGTGGCGCATCTCGATGCCGAGCATCTTGTTTACGCCAAGCACCCGATTATCAACCAGGAGCGTACGTACTTCGCGTTGCAGGTGGATCAGGCCGGTGCGTCCTTCGACAACGTACAAGTCTTCAGTGCTCGGCGGCATCGGGATCGCGAGGCGAACTTGGCGCGCATCAAAATGGTCGCCGGCCAATTCCCCGTGAAAAAAACGCTCGCTGACGAGTACGAGATTCGCAAGCGCAACACCCTCGCGCGTTTTCACCTCAACGATCCTGCCTACCGCAAACTGGTGGAGACGGTGGACGTCCTCGATGCCGAGAAGGTTAAGCGCTTCCCCGCGGTGTTTAGTTCCCACAAGTCGTTACGCAAGAAAATTGCCGCGCAACGTAAGAAGCTCCACGCCGAGGACCCCGTTTACA